>WRBZ01000065.1 GCA_009784305.1 Synergistaceae bacterium | reverse complement strand
TCGCAAAGACGTGTGTTCACCAACGTTTCACAATCACTCGTTTTGTTTACCATAGCGAGCATGTCATTGCGAGCGAAGCGCGGCAATCGTGATTATTGCATTGCTGAACATCAATATGGCAATTACAAAGGCTTGAGTAGTAACATTTTATCACGCAAATCCTCATGCGAAGTTTGAGTTATAAATAAAAATTAAGGAGAGAAATAATTGCGGCGATTTGCCATTCCTGCTTTGACATTTGGAATTTTCGCGGTCTCAACGGGGGCGATATTCGCGCGCCTTGCCGACGCGCCGCCGCTTGCAATAGCGGCATTCAGGCTGACGATAGCAAGTTTGATACTTGCCCCTTTAGCCTTCATATACAGACGGCATGAGATAGCGCGGCTTAACAGAAAAGACTTTTTATACACATTTTCAGCCGGAGCGTTTCTCGCCGTGCACTTCGGCACATGGATAACCTCTCTTTCATATACGAGCGTCGCTTCAAGCGTTGTCCTGGTCAATACCATACCTATATGGGTGGGATTGGCAGCGCTTTTTATGGGAGAAAAACTCTCAAAACTAACCTGGGCAGCATTGGCAATAAGCGTTATCGGAGGATTTTTGGTGGGTTACGGTGATTTTTCCATAGACACGAGTGCATTGTGGGGAGATTTCCTGGCGATAATAGGAGGGATAGCCGTTTCGGGATACGTTATCCTTGGCAGAAAGGTCCGTCAAAAATTGTCTCTTTTAACTTACATCAGCCTGTGTTATGGGACAGCGGCAGTGCTGCTGTTTATTGCCAATATCTTAACCGGTGGCGGAGTGATTTTTTCCGCGTATACATGGCTCATGTTCCTGTGCATAGCGATTGTTCCTCAACTTTTGGGGCATAGCTGCTACAACTGGGCGCTTGGGTATTTCAGTGCGGGATTCATCGCGGTCGCGTTGCTCGGAGAACCAATAGGAAGCTCCGTATTGGCGTACTTCCTTTTTGATGAATTGCCTACTCCAATAATGTTCTCAGGTTTCGCGTTCCTGATGTTTGCCATCGTAATAGCCGCCATGGGGGAACAAAAAGACTACAAAGAACAATGATTGTAGTATATAATTACAAGGAATTGAAACAAAACGTAAAAGCGAGGTAGTTAAGTGGAAGATTTATATCAAATTCTCGGTGTTCCTCGTGACGCTACTCAAACCGATATCAAAAAAGCTTACAGAAAACTTGCAATGCAGTACCACCCCGATAACAACAAAGGAAATGAAGAAGCGGAGACTACTTTCAAAAAGATCAATGCTGCTTATGAGGTTCTGAGCGATCCGGATAAGCGCGCAAGGTATGATCAATTTGGTTCTGCTGACGGAGACCCGTTTAGAGGAGGTTTCGGCGGGGCAAATTTCGGAGACCTGTTCGGAGACCTGTTCAGCCAGGTATTCAGCGGGGGGATGGGATTCGGGAGAGCTCAGAACCATGACCCGAACGCGCCTCAACGGGGCGGAAGCCTTGAAATGCCTCTTGAAATAACGCTCATCGAAGCTGCGCAGGGTATTCCCAAAACCGTTGAGATACCACGTTGGGAGGTCTGCGGCACATGCGGGGGGACTGGAGCCAGACCTGGAACATCTCCCAAAACGTGCGGAAAATGTCAAGGGCGCGGGCAGGTTGAAAGCCGTCAACGAACGATGTTTGGAGAATTTGTTTCGGTAGGCCAGTGCCCTGCGTGCGGCGGCAAAGGGAAGACCATTGAGGAAAAATGCTCAGGATGCGGCGGAAGAGGGCATGAACGTAAAAAACATATTGTCGAAGTAAAAATTCCGGCGGGAGTTGAAACGGGCACAAGGCTGCGAATATCGGGGGAGGGAGACGCGGGGGTCAACGGAGGCCCAAACGGCGATCTCTTCCTGGTGATAAAAGTTAATCCGGATAAAATATTTGAGAGGGACGGAGGCGATCTGCACCGCCGCCTTTATATAACATACCCGCAGGCAGTTCTGGGAGCGGTGGTTGATATTGAAACGCTAATTGACGGAACGGAAAAGCTCAACATTCCGCCGGGAACGACCCACGGCAGCAAGTTTAAAATAAGGGACCGCGGCATAACACGGCTTCGCGGTGCGCGCGGCAGAGGGGACTTATATGTACACGTTTTCATAGATATCCCTCAAAAAATATCAGAAAAGGAAAAACAGCTCATCGGCGAACTCGCTAATGTGATGAAAGTCAGCGTCGGCGTAGCGGAAGAAGGTTTTTTAGATAGATTTAAGAAACTTTTTGATTAAAATTTCGCCGTTTGCCCCTTGACTTTTTTTGACAAAACAGCATAATGTAAAAGGGTAATGTGATTTACAGTGACTACTTTGTATCTCCTGAAGCGAAATGCCGAGGGAGCGCCTAATGAGGCTTTAAATGATAAATGTTTTTTCAGTTTACTAAATTTGGTGAATTTTAAAAGACGTCCCGAAGGGACGTTTTTTATTGGTGCATAAACCGCTTTTAAATTTTTAGAAAGGAAATATAAATGAAAGAAATTAATAGTGAAAAGTGCGAAAATGAAATATCCGGTTTTGAGGTATACCCTCTGAGAGATGAGCTTCGTGAAGCCATACGGAGAAAGGGGTTTATAGAACCTACACCCGTACAAAAAAAGGTATTGGAACTGGATGATTACGGTCAGGATTTGATTGTGCGGGCAAAGACAGGAAGCGGAAAAACGCTTGCTTTTTTGCTCCCGCTGCTTGAAAATGTGAACCCTTCCACGCGTACTCCCCATATACTGATACTATCGCCTACGCGCGAACTCACGCAGCAGACGGCAAAAGAAGCCACATGGCTTACGAGTTTAATGGACATATCGGCAGTATCCCTTGTGGGAGGGCTTGAAATGATGCCTCAGATCCGCTCATTGAGAGAAGGTGCAGCGATAGTCGTCGGGACTCCCGGAAGGACACTCGACCATATAAACCGAGGGACGTTCAAGACCGACAAAATACACTCCGTTATCCTTGACGAAGGCGACCAGATGCTTGACATGGGATTCAGGGAAGAACTTGAAGGAATATTAGACTCGCTCCCCGCCAAAAGACGCACATGGCTCTTTTCCGCGACGATGCCGGACGAGGTGCGCCGCCTCGCGATGAAATACCTCGAATCACCTCATACAATATCGCTGGTTTCTGACGGAGAACAGCATGAGGATATATCTCACAAAGTTTATCTTGTCCCGGTGCGCAGGAGATTTGAAGGGCTCGTGAACGTACTGCTATGGGAAAGGCCGAAACGCAGCCTTATATTCTGCCACACAAGGATGGATGTCATAGAGGTCTCGCAAAAACTCCAGGAGGAAGGATTCGTAGCGGGAGCCCTTCACGGGGAGATGACGCAGAGGGAGCGCAACTCAGTCCTTGCGTCATTTAAACATGGCTCCGTACCGTTTCTTGTCGCAACAAATGTGGCGGCGCGAGGGCTCGATGTGGAAGGGGTAACGCATGTAATTCAGCTTGGATTGCCGGAGGACAAGGATACGTTCGTTCATCGGAGCGGGCGTACCGGCAGGGCTGGAAACGAGGGAACGAACCTCATACTGCTCTCTCCTCTTGAAGCGGGTCGTTTCAAAGGTTTGCTGCGATCATCTCAAATGAAGATAGAATGGGCTGATGTGCCTGAAATTGATAAGATACGCGAATCCCAGAGGGAGATAGCGGAAGAACGCCTTTTAAAAGCGCAGCCGCTGCCAAACGACTCTACGGACTACGCCGCCTGGGCGGCGGATCTGTTGGAAAGAGTGGAAGCAAAAATGCTCATAGCTAAACTTCTCAGCCTTATAAACTCCCGCTCGACAAAAGGATATAATCTGACAAACGAACTTGAAAGAGAGAGAGAACGCCGCCAGCGCTCCACCCGCATTGGGATGACTTCAGAGCGTGAGGTTCGCGCAATGACGACTTCTAAATCAGCAGGCGGCCGTCCAAAAGGGACAATATTGCATTTTAAAGGCGGGGTCGGGTCAGGGCTTGACGCAGGAAAAGTTCTGCGCGCTGTATGTTCCGCGCTTGATGTTGGGAGTAGCGAAGTCGGCGCGATAAGGATAGGTGAAAACTCCGTAAAAGTTGAACTATTGCCTTTAGCACTCTCGCGTTATCAGCAGAATATTTCGAAACTGGCAAAAAGAGGGCTCGTACCGGACGGTTCGGAAGCGAAAACAAACGCGGAAAACGCGCGTCCCGACAGACATCTTAAATTCAAGGAACCAAAATTAGCCGCAAAACGATCCGGTAATTACAAGGCAAGCGACACATACCCGCCATATGAAAAACATACTAATCGGGAAGAACGGGAAACAAAGAGCAGGCGTAAATACAGTAAATAGAACGTGATATAAAATATAATTGTTATATGGAAATTTCCTATTGCATTTTAAATCTCTGTGAGGTAATATGTTTCCCGTTGCGGAAGTAGCTCAGGGGTAGAGCACAACCTTGCCAAGGTTGGGGTCGCGGGTTCAAATCCCGTCTTCCGCTCCAAGTGAAATCAAGGGTTTACGCGAAAAAGCGTAAGCCTTTTTTATTTCTGTTGCTCCGTCTTTGCACCATATAACGAAAGGCGTTATTTGATTTCCCTCTGAAGCCAATTCGCACATGAAACAGAAGCTTCTCTTTGCAACGTAGGTTTATCTACGTCTTCGACCAATCTCGGTCTTCCTGACCTGCGCAGCGGGTAGCAATAAGCAGAGAGCCCACGACAAAGGAGTTGCGCTCAATAAAACAGAAGCTGCGCTTTGCGCCGAGTTTCTTCATCAATCGCTCACTCCTTTCTTCACCAAACTAAGCGGACTGGAAGTCTCGCGAAGCAACGCGACTCGACGCGACTCACTATGTTCGCAGGTCATCTGCTTGTCGCCTACGTTCGCAAAGCGCAACAACGTGGAGCTTCTGTTTTATTGCACAAATCGGTATGAGTATCGACGTTATTGTTTTGTTAAGTATGTCTGCTTTGGGCTTTTAGGTTTTGAAGGATTACTCATTTTTAACACACCTGATTCAACCAATGGTTGCACGATGTTGTTCATGGTGTAATACCGCGAAAAGCCGGCAAACTCAATTATTTCAGTTTTGGTTCTGGGCTCAGCGCAGAATTCCAGAAGATCATTCCGCACAGTTTGCCAGTTTCTTTTTGCCTGACCTTTGTATATTGCATTCTTGAACGTGACCGTAAACTCACCACGCCTAACCTCGAAAACGGGCGCCGGGATTCCTGATTTACGACATTCCAGACGAATGGTTGGGATACCGGAGTAACGGTTTTCGGTCACTTCCAGCAGTTCAAGTATATTGGCAAGAGCAGCATTTCTGGTATCCGGACGCACTTTTCCAAGAGAGTCAATAGTGATTTTGCCATAAAGTCCACCTGGGCTGATTACTTCCAGCCGGTCACGATACAATTCAATTCTAACCGGCACACTCTGTGTGTGTATACTATAGTCACGATGAACCAAACCATTCAATATTGCCTCTCTGATCGCTTTAGCCGGGTATTCCAGCCTGTCACGCCGTTTTCCCTCATCGTCAATAATGGTTTTATTGCGGCTGTTCAACCTGACAAAATCAACTGCCTCTTCAATCATATCCGGAATTGCACCGGTAATGCGCCGATTATCAATAAACCGTTCGCCTTCATCGCCTGTTTCGCCAATTTCGGTGCCCGGTATGGATACAGCCGTAATACAGAATTGAGGAAAATACCCCTGCGGGTACTTTGAAAAAGACATCACGCCTGCAACGGTCGGAATATCGTTTACGGTAATCCCCATTAGTTCCATTATTTCGTCATCAGTTACGTTTTCCGCCAGATTTTTTCTATTTGCTTTTGCGGACTTGATGTAATTTTCCAGTCGCTCAGTAATGAAAAGTGATAATTTGGCGTTTTCAACAGTCCGCAAATCATCCTGAGTACGCTTTCTGAATGCATCATAGCTATATATCTCATATTCGCTCATTATTTCATTGGACTCGCCAACTCTTATAAAGGATCCTTTTACCCTGCCGACGCCTTTATAATGGACTGGACGATTCAATATATCTTCAGAGGGGATTTCTGCAGATACAACTGTTTT
>WRBZ01000064.1 GCA_009784305.1 Synergistaceae bacterium | reverse complement strand
ATATGATAAAATTAAAATGGATTGTTGTATATCTTTAACTGACAGGCGGTGTTAATTATGGCTGGAATCACATCTTCAATGTCTCCCGGGTATTTGCAGATAAATCCTCGGTTCAGTGAAAACGTTTCTATGCTTAACAAAAAGCATAAATACTCAAATGAGAAGCCTGTGAATGATCCGAATAGAGATTCAAAAGACTCTGCTGTTAAAGATGCTGTTTCAAGAGTTAAGTCTGCCGTTAAAGATGGAGTAAAAGAGAGAGCGGTCATATCTGAGCTTGAGAAAAATGAACGCCAGGTGCTTGCCCATGAAGCGGCGCATGTTGCGGTAGGCGGCAGGTTTGTTGGCACTCCGAAATACACGCGGGTGCTGGGGCCGGATGGGAAAAGCTACGTAACCGGAGGAGAAGTGCCTATAAGCGTTCTTCCCAGCAGCGACCCGAAAGAGGCTATCAGAAACCTGGAGCAGGTGAGGGCGGCGGCGCTTGCCCCTATTGACCCGTCAGCTCAGGATATAGGTGTTGCAGCTGCTGCAGCGAACGCTATTGCACAGGAGGCAGCCAAGCTTGCAACGCATCAGGCTGAATGGGGTATGGCTCCTCAGCCGGTGCGATACGATTTTGAGGCGACTGACAGGATCCCGGCAGCGCTCCCAATTGTCAAAAATTATGACAGTTCTGTTGACGGTGAAGAATCAAGCGGCGTTCTTTCATATATCAACCTGCTGCGAAAAGGGATATTGAGTGAAACCAAAACTTCATCCGGTCCAGTAAACCTGACGGAGCTCAAGCCGTTCAGTTATTCGCAACTGTCTCCAGATGATAACCTCTACAATACGCGACAGGCAGTTAAAGTTTATTACATGTCAAGTTCCCCAAAGGGGTTATGGACTATCGGCAACGGATTCGAGATGACCTCTTCTTCTCCGGCTCTGAGGCAAGCTCAAATTTTTAATATAGCCGCATAAATATACAAATTAAATAGCGCTCTGTTGAGCGCGTTTTTTTTTGTCAGCACGTAAAATATTTTCCATTATTCAAAAATACTCCCATATTTTTTTGAAGAATTTCAAATTTTTTATTGAATATATATGTGATATTATATATACATAATTCAATTTCATAAATAAAATTCAATTTCATAATAGTATTCTAATCTGAGCTGCGATGTAAACCAAGGATTGAAAACCGTGCGCCAAAATAAGAAAAAGCAAAGCAATGAAATTATTAAAGGGATATCACTTTTGTCACAGATTGGATTTATGGTTGCCGCGTGCATATTGACAGGTGTGTTGCTGGGTAGGTTCCTGGATGGTGTTTTCAACACCTCGCCGTGGCTTGTGTTGTTGTTTTCGTTATTGGGCACGGGAGCGGCGTTTAAGTATTTGATGGAATTTACAAAGAGGATGTAGCTGTTGAGGAATATACAATGAATTCATGCGGGGCGGAAAAAAAGATGATCAAAGTGATAGTTATTTCATCTTTGATTATCATTGCGGCAGGAGCCGTGTATTACCGTTCGCTTTCTGTTTTGCCGTTCGCTGTTGGCGTTTTTCTGATGGCTGCGCTTAATGTATTTAAAATCATAATGCTTGGACGCACTATAGAAAGAGCTATCAGTATGGAAGAAAAGAAAGCGGGAAGTTTTATCCGGTTCCAACATTTATTAAGATTCCTGCTCACGGGGCTGGTTTTGGTGATAGCCGCCAAAACTCCGTTTATTAGTTTGTGGGGTGCGGCCGCTGGTATTTTTACACTGCAAATCGCCGCGTACTATGTGAGTTTTTTTGAGCGTGACGAAAAAACTGGTATTAGTTCGTAGATTGCAGTAGTAGATTCTTAAGAAAGGAGGGATGTCTACTTTGGATTTCAGTATTAAGAATTTGTGGGTTATCAACGTAGGCGGTGTTGATGTGTGGATTACGGAGACAATAATCAATACGTGGATTGTTATGTTGTTTCTCATCGTATTTGCGGTTATTGTACGCACGAAACTGAAGAAATTCAGCGATGTTCCGGCGGGCTTCCAAAATGTCATTGAAATGATTGTCGAAGCTTTTGACGGGTTTGTGCGCAGTTGCGCAGGCGAAAAGCTCATGTTCCTGGGCAATTGGTTCTTCATGGTTTTCCTCTTTATACTCACTTCCAACCTCAGCGGGCTTCTCGGTTTCAGACCGCCCACAGCGGATTGGACTGTCACATTCACTTTTGCGATAGTGACATTCGCACTAATACAGGTTATGGGCTTTAAATTCCGTAAGGGAGGGTATATAAAAGGCTTTTTTGAGCCATATGCGATATTTTTTCCGCTGAATGTAATAGGAGAGTTGGCGCGTCCAATTTCACTGAGCTTCCGTCTTTTTGGCAATATTTTAGGCGGCATGATACTTATGACGCTAATATACGCGCTGGCTCCGTTTTATTTGCGTTTTGTCCTGCCTGCGGCGCTTCACGCATATTTCGATCTTATCGCCGCTATACTGCAAACCTACATTTTCTGCGTGCTGAGCCTAACGTTTATCGGAGCAATGGCTGGCACGAATGATTAGGCATAGTGCGCTTGGATATTAAAAAACTTAGGAGGTATATTTAATGCAAGAGATTCCATTTGCTATTATTATCGCGGCAGCTCAAATAGGGGCGGCCATAGCTCTGCTTAACGGATTGATCACCGCCATAGGACAAGGAAATATTGTTGCTAAATCTGTAGAATCAATAGCGCGGCAGCCGGAGGCAAGGGGTTCAATAATGAACACAATGTTCATAGGCATGGCCATGGCGGAAACTTCAGGTATCTATGGTCTTTTGGTAGCAATTATCCTGCTGTTTGCCAATCCGCTGATAGCTTTATATATGCAGCATTTCATAAAATAGTGGCGCTGCTGGAGAATAAAGCGCGCTGAGGTTAATGGCGCCTGACGGGTTTTTAATCGTAAACTGAAAGGGGTGGTGACTTTTGCTCGAAAGCATGCCGGCTGGACGCGTGTTTGGCCTGGATCAACAAACGCTTATTCAAATTGGGATACAATTGTTCAACGTGTCTTTGCTTGCTTATTTATTGGCACGCCTGTTGTACAATCCCGTCCGGGATTTTATGTCAAGACGAGCCGACAGGATAAAAGTTCAAATGGAATCCGCTGAAGATGACATGGCGAATGCGAAAGAACTTAAAGTCAAATATGAAACGAGAATCAAAGAAATAAACCTGGAAAGAGACGATATATTGGAAACAGCGCGTAAAATTGCCGCTGAAAAAGGCAAACAGATTATAGATGAAGCTAAA
The DNA here is from genome assembly GCA_009784305.1 of Synergistaceae bacterium. Lineage (GTDB taxonomy): Bacteria > Synergistota > Synergistia > Synergistales > Aminobacteriaceae > WRNQ01. The sequence goes on along the minus strand of WRBZ01000064.1, from coordinate 2,846 downwards.
AACGAGGCTGATACTATAAAAGCACGTGCTGTGCAAAATATTGAGATGGAACAGGAACGGGCAAAAGATGAAATGAAGCAGGCTATTATTGAAGTTTCGTCCGCTATGGCTGAGAAGTATATAATGCGTGCCATAGACAAGGATGTCCATGAAAGGTTGTTTGCCGAAGCAATGGCTGAGTTGGGAAATGTGGCATTCTCTCATGAAAACATTAGCGACAGAACTTATGTTGAAGCTGCAAAATAGCGGGAGGAAACGATGGCAGAACTAAGTATCCGTTATGCAAACGCGTTATTTGAGCTGTCAACGGAGAATGGTATATTGAAAGAATCTATTGAACAGGCCATTTTCTTGCGTACCGAGCTGCAAAACGATGAATGTAAGAGAATTGTGGCTCATCCGCGTATTTCCACTGCTAATAAGTGCGAGTTCTTCAGCAATGCATTCTCCGGGGCTATAAATGAGCATTTGCTTGGCTTCTTGTACCTGGTTACTGCGAGAAACCGCGAAAACTTTTTAATACCCGCGCTTACAGCGTTTATTGATATGGGAAATAACTATTTCAGAAAAACTACGGCAAAAATTACATCCGCGACAGAACTTGATGAAGGACAAATTTCAGCGCTTAAAGAGTTGTTGTCAAAAAAATTAAACAAACATGTGGATATATCATTAAAAGTGGATCCATCAGTGATCGGCGGCCTTTATATATTTGTGGACGGCTATTTTATAGACCGGACAATAAAAAAACGGCTGTATGATATGAAAATCAGTGTTAGAAGGGGTACAGCGAATGATTCTAAAACCTGATGAAATAAGTTCCATCATAAAAAAACAAATACAAGCCTATTCCTCGCAACTTGACATTACCGAAGCCGGCACCGTTATTCAAGTAGGAGACGGTATTGCTCGTGTTCATGGACTTGAAAAAGCTATGAGCGGAGAGCTTTTAGAATTCCAAGGCGGAGTCTACGGTATAGCGTTAAATCTTGACGAGAACAGTATAGGTGTTGTACTTATGGGACCTGACGCGCGAATAAGGGAAGGCGACCCGGTCAAGATGACTGGGCGTGTTGCTGAGGTACCGGTTGGCGATGCAATGCTTGGACGAGTGGTAAACGCGCTCGGGCAGCCTATCGATCAAAAGGGATCTATCGAAACCACGGCGACACGTAAGATTGAGCGAATTGCACCTGGCGTTATTGAGCGCAGAGAAGTTAATATACCGTTGCAGACGGGAGTAAAAGCGATAGACGCAATGGTTCCTATCGGACGGGGACAGAGAGAGTTGATAATTGGCGACCGTCAGACGGGAAAGACAGCTATTTGCGTAGATACAATTATTAACCAGAAAAAGAGTAATGTAAACTGCATTTATGTAGCAATCGGACAAAAGGCGTCAACGGTGGCGCGCATTGTCAAAACCTTTGAAGAAGCAGGCGCAATGAGCTATACGACCGTTGTTATAGCTACCGCGAGCGATCCTGCGCCTTTACAGTACATTGCGCCTTACGCGGGATGTGCTATAGGCGAGGAATGGATGGAAGCGGGAAAAGATGTCCTGATCGTCTATGATGATTTATCAAAGCATGCTGTTGCTTACCGCGCCTTGAGCCTGCTTTTACGCAGGCCGCCCGGACGCGAGGCATATCCGGGAGATGTCTTCTATCTCCATTCAAGGCTTTTAGAGCGTTCGGCGTGTATGAGCAAAGAACGCGGCGGCGGCTCGCTGACCGCGCTGCCTATCATTGAAACGCAAGCGGGCGACATATCAGCTTATATTCCCACAAACGTAATATCCATTACTGACGGGCAGATTTATTTGGAAACGGAATTATTCAACAACGGTATCCGTCCCGCGATAAACCCGGGACTTTCAGTATCGCGTGTAGGCGGCGCCGCCCAAATAAAGGCGATGAAAAAGATTGCGGGGCCATTGCGTGTGGAACTGGCTCAATACAGGGAACTTGCAGCGTTTGCGCAGTTTGGTTCCGATTTGAACAAGGATACGCTGGAACGTCTGAGACATGGTGAACGCATAGTGGAAATATTTAAGCAGCGTCAGTATAGCCCCATGCCTGTAGAACAACAGGTATTGTCGCTGTACGCGCTGACCAACAAATATTTCTCCAGTGTAAATGTCGAGCAAATCAGAAAGATCGAGAGTTCATTCTTGAAATTTATCGAAGATAATTACAGTGATATTACCGATGAAATCCGGGAAAAGAAAGAGATTTCCACGGAATTGGAGGAAAAGATAAAGGCTGCAATCAATGAATTCATGAAGGAACATGCATGACGCAATGAACATGCATATGATGAAGGAGTGATGTTATGCCGTCAATGAAAATAATTAAGCGCAGAATAGTGAGCGTGCGCAATACCCAGCAGATTATGAAAGCAATGGATCTGGTGGCTACTTCAAAGCTTCAGAAGGCTCAAATCAGATTGAACGCCATCCGTCCGTTGTACAATGAAACAAAACGCGTTATGGGCGGCATTAAGGATTTTGATGGTCAGTCGAACAATATTTTTCTTAGGACGCGCGAAGTAAAAAACACAGCCTATATCATTATAACGAGTGATAGGGGATTGTGTGGAGGATATAACGTAAATGTGTCAAAAGCAGCTTTAGCGCATATGCTCGAGGACAAAAGGGAAAAAATGATCACCGTAGGCCTGAAAGGCTGGGAATACTTCAGCCGCCGCAGGAAGAATATTCTGCAAAGGTATGTAGGAGTTTCGGAAACAGCGCTTTACGCAGATGCGGAACGTATCGGAAACCTACTTGCCTCGCTTTATAAATCAGGCGAGGTTGACGAGGCGTATGTGGTATATACTCATTT
>WRBZ01000063.1 GCA_009784305.1 Synergistaceae bacterium | reverse complement strand
TTGATGACCATATCATCATTTCGGGGGACGGTTATGCGAGCGCGATGTGACTGAAAAAGAACAGGCTCACCGTTAAGTAGGCGTACAAAAAAGAGGCTCCCGTACTGGAAAGCCTCTATTTTTTTAATGCCCCTATTTAAATCCAGGATAGCGTCATCACCGTGCGATGAGTTAAAAAACACTCAATGTAATCCCAAGGGTCATCCATATTCCCTATTTTTCTTACGTATGGCTCACTTCAGGGTCTTTCATGAGCCGTTTTTATAGTTTTAAGTTTCCGCGCCCTTTTCGACAGTTTCGTATTTCTTTATTTCCCTTTGATATTCTGATACACAATAGCTGCAAGCGCAGATCCTACCATCGGAGCTAATATAAAAACCCAAAGGTTGGTAAGAGCCGCTCCTCCGGCAAACAATGCAGGGCCAATACTCCTGGCAGGGTTTACAGACGTGCCGGTTAGCGGTATGCCAACAATGTGTACAAATGTAAGTGTAAGGCCAATTACTATACCTGCTACGCTAGCCATCTTATCATCTGCGGTTACGCCCAGAATAGTAAACACAAAAATAAAGGTAAGAATAATCTCAACAGCAAATGCCACGGTTAATCCGCCAGCGCCGACGCCATTTGAGCCAAGCCCACCAGTCAGGTCATTTATGCCGAATGATATAAACACTTTAAGTAACGCGGCAGCGGCAATTGCACCCAATACCTGCGAGATTATATAGCCAACAAATCCACTCAAGGAAAGGCGTTTATCCAGCAGCATCGCAAGTGAAACAGCAGGATTGATATGGCAGCCTGATACGCCACCTATGACATATGCCATCGCCACAATGGAAAGGCCAAACGCAAGCGCAACCGCTAAATGCCCGCCTGTTGGCTCGCAGCCAAGAAACATAGCGCTGCCGCAACCCATAAAAGTGAGCACAAAAGTACCAATAAATTCAGCCGTATATTTCTGTGAATTGTTCATAAATACCACGTCCTCTATAAGTATTGTTTTCTGTATAAATTCTATCACAACTGCTTTTTATAGCAAATATTTATTTGTTAATGTAGCGTTGCAGAGCATAAGAGCGGAAGATATTTACATGTACTTACATATTGAAACACAAACTTTTTGTGCCTTAGAATGTTGTGGAAACTTAAGAGATATGTCACAACAAATATTTTGATAAAGAAGGGCTTATCGGCAAGACTATCGGAGTAAACTCGTCCGACCGCGCGTTCAATGTATTGGAAATAGCTGCCAAGGCGAGTATCACATTTGTAAATGCGAACGTTCGGGGCGAGGCAGCCATGGGCTTCCTCTCCGTGTGCTACACCGGCCTGCCTGTACTGCGGGAATTTATCTGCCGCAGCTGTTCCATAGAGGACGCCGCGGCAGCTACACTTCTATACCTCAATGCCAATGTTACAGACACAAATGTCATCAGCCGGTCAAACCTTGGATAAATTATTCATTACCTCCAACATCAGCCGTAGGGTGCGCCGACCTGCTGACCATTACTCTTATGCTGCAATTTATGACCAGGACACTGACAAAACTTGTTATTTCACTTCAAACGACCATCCGAACGGATCCGGCAGTACACCGCGCTGAATGCCGGTCAAGTTTTCGTAAATCCGTCGTGAAATGGGACCTGTTTTACCATCGCCTGCCTTTATTTCAACATCACCCCATATCAATTCGCCGACAGGTGAAATGACCGCTGCCGTTCCGCAGCCGAAGATTTCTTCCAATTTACCGCTTTTAGCGGCATCAGCAATTTCCTGTATGTCGATCAGGCGCTCTTCAACAGGGATATCCCAACTTTTCAGCATGGTGATCACGCTGTCCCGCGTGATACCGGGCAGAATAGCGCCGGTCAATTCCGGCGTTACAACTTTGCCGTCCATAACAAAGAAGACATTCATATGCCCCACTTCATCCACATACTTGTGATTTACGCCATCCAGCCAAAGCACTTGGGCACAGCCTAATTTATGAGCCTTCACCTGAGCTATCAAAGAAGCGGCGTAGTTTCCGGCACATTTGGCGTAGCCCACACCTCCCTTTACCGCGCGGACATACTCATCCTCCACAAATATTCTTACAGGCTTCAGCCCTCCCGCAAGATAGTGACCCAAAGGGCAGAGGATCACATTCAAAAGATAACTTTCGGAGGGCTGTACGCCTATGTAGCAGTCGGTGGAAATGATAAACGGCCGAATATAAAGGGAAGTTCCCTCCGAGCGGGGAATCCATTCCTTTTCAATATCAACCAGCTTTGCAATGGCGTTCACCATAAAATCCACGTCTACCGGCGGAATGCACATACGGGCGGCGCTGGCGTTCAAACGCTGCATGTTATTATGCGGACGGAAAAGCAAAGTTCGTCCGTCATTTGCGCGGTAGCCTTTCATGCCTTCAAAAATCAGTTGTCCATAATGCAGGCAGGTGGAGGCAGGGTCGAGAGAAATAGGCCCGTAAGGTACGATCCGCGCATCATACCAGCCTTTGTCTGAGTGATAGTTCATGGAGAACATATGATCGGTAAAATACATACCATTGCCAAGATTGCTTTCATCCTGCGGTTTTGGTTTTAACTCCGCAGCGCGTGTAATAGAAATTGAATTCATTTTTAACACTCCTTTACTAATATTTACAATATACATATTCCCCTCGTAAGGTATATTGAACTACACTTCAAAGGGGAATTCGACGCCAGGTCATTTATAAAACTATTTGATGCTATCTAATACCTTGTTACGCGTTTATTCAGACTGGCTCTTCAGAAACTCTCCTATTGATACTGAAGTTTCTCCATCCGGAACGTATGCTTCTTTGTGTTCCTTGTCCTTATTGCCGTGTTCACGTTTCTTTCCGGGTTTTTCGCGTTTTTCGTTTTGTTGATTCTCTTGTTGTTCCGTTTTTTCCGGAATCTCTTCAAGAGCGCTTAAAGAAAGTCTCATGCGTCGCTGTTCAGCGTTCATTTCAATTATTTTCGCCGTGACCTCTTGTTTTTCATGTAGTACGTCTTTTGGATGCTCAACTCGTTTATGGCTGAGTTGAGAGATGTGGATCAATCCTTCGATACCGTCCTCCAATTCAACAAAAGCGCCAAAGTCTGTAAGTCTAACGACTTTCACTTGTACATCCTGACCTTTATTGTACTTTTCAATGCTGGCTTTCCATGGATCGTTCATCTGTTTGTATCCCAAACTTATGCGACGCTTTGTAATATCGACGTCTAATACTGATACTTCCACTTCCTGACCTTTGCGTAAGATTTCTTTCGGGTGCTTGATCCTTGCCCAGCTTACATCCCCAATATGTATCAGTCCTTCTATCCCCGGTTCAAGTTCAACGAAAGCGCCAAATTCAGTAATATTAGTAATGGAAGACTTAATTGTCATTCCTTTTTGCCAACGTTCGTCAGCGGTATCCCACGGGTCGGAGATAGTTTGCTTGATGCTGAGCGAAATTTTGTTGTTTTCCTTATCTATTCCAATCACTCTGACTCTGACTTTATCGCCTTTTTTAAAGGATTCCTTCATTTTGGTGCTGCGTTTCCACGAAAGCTCCGTTGTATGTACAAGGCCGTCAAAAGGGCCGATATTGACAAATACGCCGAAAGCTGTAAGGCTGCTTACTTCACCATCGAGTTCCATTCCTTCGTGGATTTCATCGTAGAATTTTTCCTTCGCAGACTTGATTTCGTTTTCAATAATACTTCGCCTTGAGAAAACAAGGCGATGCTTTGCTTGATTTTTTTCAAGCAATTTAGCGTCGAATTCCTCGTTTACAAACTTATTGAGGTTTCCTCCCCGCTTCTCGCCTGTGAGATGAGATATCGGAATAAAACCTTCAAGTCCATAACATTCGACCATTAAACCGCCCTTAACTTTACGTACACCTTTCACCTTTACGTTCTCGTCTTGAGCAATTTTTTCTTCAAGTTCTTTCCAACGACGATCAATCTCGCATTTCCACCTGCTTACGAGAAGCTGAGCTTCCTCCCCCTCTCGAAAACTTAATATTTTTACCGTTATTTCGTCGTTGATTTGTGGTTCTGCCATATCTCCCAGAAGAATACGGTGAGACCATTCTTTTACAGGAAGGAATCCCTCGCATTTATAACCAACATCCACAAGCCAGCCATTTTCTGTTTTACTGAGGACCTTGCCTTTTACTTCAGATCCTTTTCTTATGTTAGCAGAAGCATCCTGCTGTAACAAACTTTCCATACTTTCTTCGTACTGCTCTACCATAACTTACATCCCCTTATCCTACCGTCATTTTCGCTACCGCTTTGCAAATTGTTACTATGAGCCATTCAGGAGTACTTGCTCCCGCAGCGACTCCTATAATTGATTTCCCCTTTAGCCACCTCCTGTCCAGTTCATCTGACGACTCTACAAGTATAGCATCTGTACCTCTTGATTTTGCTATTTCATAAAGTTTTACAGTATTAGCGCTGTTTTTACCGCCAACAATTATAATGCCTTCCGCTGAATCAGCCAATTTTCTTACAGCTTGCTGACGCTCCACAGTGGCACGGCATATAGTGTTTGATATTTCAAGCTTTCCTGCCTTATGCTGTAAAAGATTCACAACTTGTTCAAAATCTTCCTCGCGCTGAGTAGTTTGCGATATTACACCAATTTTTGAGCGTGGTGTGATTCTTTCCGCCTCAGACGGAGTTTTTACAACTTCTATGTTATTCATGCAATTCCCAACTATTGAACGTACTTCAGGGTGATCTTTATCTCCAAGCAATATAACTGAGTACCCTGTTTCAGTAAGCTCTTTAGCTCTGTCCTGCACTCTTTTTACAAAAGGGCATGTTGCGTCGATTATTTTATTGCCGCTTAACAAAAGCTCATTATACACATCTCTCGGTTCTCCGTGCGCCCGGATAAAGACTGTTGCTCCCTTTGAAATTTCTAAAGTATTCTTCACTACAATCAGTCCTAATCTCTCCAGGCGTTCAACTTCCTGCGGATTATGTATCGGCATTCCAATCGATACGACCGAACCATGAGTTTTTGATGAACGTAATGCCGCTTCAAGAGCGCTAATCGCGCGCTGAACACCAAAACAAAAACCTGTTGGGTCAGCCAGCGTAATTCTCATTTTGCACCTCTATATATTTAATGCAAAGATCAATCAAATCGTTTTTCTTTTTTTTATTGTAAAAAACTTCTGAATCATACCACACAATAGGTGAAAATTTTGTAAACCATGTCATTTGTCTGCGGCAAAAAGCTTTCGTACTTTTCACATCGCCCTCTAAAGCGTCTTCAAAGCTCATGTTTCCTTTTATATATTCCACCAACTCACGGTATCCGAAACCTTGCATCGATGGATATTTTTCATCGTATCCGTTTTTCAGCAGCCACTCCACTTCTTCGGGATAACCATTGTTGAATTGCCATTTCACGCGTTCTGTTATACTTCCATATATTTCAGGCCTCGGCCGGTCAAGTCCAATATAAAGAACATCAAATGGAGATAATATTTTATCATTTTCAGAAAAAATTTCAGATGGAGCCTTTCCTGTAATCTCAAAAATTTCAAGCATCCTCGACACGCGGCGGGTATCGTTATAATGCAGCCTTTTTGCTGTTAACGGGTCTATCTCCTGAAGTCTCAAATAAAGAGCTTGATTTCCTTCTTCCTTTGCGAATGTTTCAAGACGACTACGAACATGCGCGTCATGAGGAATTCCATCCGTTATTACGGGATTGAACAGTGACTGGTAATAAAACGCCGTCCCTCCGACAAAAAGCGGAACTCTGCCTCGTGACGTAATCCTTGCGACACAATCCTTGCACAATTCAACAAACCTTGTCACGGTGAAATTTTCATCGGGGTCCGCTACATCTATTAGATGATGGATAATTTTACGCCTTATATCAAATGATACTTTGTCCGTACCAACGTCCATATAACGGTACACCTGACGGGAATCCACGGAAATAATTTCAGCCCTGAGTTTCTCTGCTATCTCAAGGCTTAAAGCTGTTTTACCCGTTGCCGTAGCTCCAACTATCGCAACGACGCGCTGTTTATTTTTGTACATTATATTTCCCAAATCGGAATTGAAACGACTTCACGCGAAAGCGGCAGGCGTTCCGGTTTCAGGTAAAGCACCGCTCCGAGCCCTATAGG
>WRBZ01000062.1 GCA_009784305.1 Synergistaceae bacterium | reverse complement strand
TTATATTATTACCCTTAGGCCCTTCTATTATCTCAGTTTCTTCAGGGCTTTGAGTTTCACTTTTCTTTTTTCTGCTCATTGCAAAAGTTCCCCTCCTTAAGGGCGAGAAATTACAAGCTCGGCACCGACAAAAAACGGAAAGTTTATTTCCGGTGAAGGGCCTGTTGCCTGCTTTGTCTCAGGAAATTCCATTTCTATCAATAAACGGCTAACGTTCATATCCGTTATATTATCTGTTTCATACGGAATAAAGAATCGGCGATAACCGAATTTTTCTGCATAATACGGGATGTTTGACTTTTTTCCGCTTTTCTTTATATTCTCGGACAATGCCGTTTCAAAATGAGCGAGAAAAACTTCTTCATCAAATAGAATATCTTCACTTACCAAGGCTATTGATTTCAAATTGCCAAGCAACATGCCTTCTCTTCTTATTGCACACCAGGTTATGCCAGCTTTAAGCGCTCCGCTTTCCTCATTTTTTTGCATTTTCTCAATCAATGATTCTATCCTCTGTGAATACCCCAGCAGCAAAACAAATCCAAGGTTAAACCCGATACGGGCATTGGTTGTAAATAGATTCTCCCTCAAGAAACTGCCGACATACCCGCTGTGTATACTCGACATAAAAAGAAATTCGCTGTCAATAACAACAGACAGTGCCGCGATATTTCTAAGCCGGGCACTGTACAATGAATTTATAGAAACGAACTTATAATCCACTCCGATCGGAAACCACGGAGCTACCATTAAATCAAGGTCGGAATTCCAAAAAGGCAGTGACAAGTTATGATTTAACAGGCTCGTTCGTTATGGCCTTTTCCAATTTATTCTCTTTTATTATTTTTGCTATATACTCCACAAGCTCATTTATCTCAGGCTTGGTTATCTGATAATTTGCCCCTACGCTTGCAGCTTTTACTTTTATGTCATTAGCCATTATCGACGAAAAAACAATTATTGGAATGTCCTTTGTGGCATTATTCTCACGAATTTTCCTTGTGAGAGCAAGCCCGTCCATCCGCGGCATTTCAACATCGGTTATAACGATATCAAAATGCTCTCCATCAACTATGAGCAGATCATGAGCAACTTTTCCATCCGTAACTATTTTTATGTTTGAGAAGCCACCGTTAGTAAGCACGTCTTCGAGCTGGCGCCTTATCAAAGGCGAGTCTTCAGCTATAAGAATATGGTATGCAGAAAGGTCTCCGAGTTCGCTTGTTATTTCCTTTATTCTGCTTTCGTTCACATTACTTGTTATTGAAAGCTGAGGGATTATTTTCTGCACAATAGCTTCATAGTCGAGCAAAAGCACATTTCGGCTGTCTCTTTTTATTACGTAAAGAACCCATTGCCCCAGATAACTACCGGTTAAAGAGTCGTCCAAATCCTCGGAATTTATCCTGTAAATACGCTCCACTGCGTCAACTACAAATCCCAGTTTTGACTCGTTGAACTCCGCAATGATGACCTTAGTGTCTTCAAGAGGGGTTTCGCTCTTTATCCCTAACGAGATCCTAAGGTCGATCATCGGTAGGACTTCCCCTCGAACAGAAGTGATGCCTATCATTGAGGAATCAGTCTCGGGAATTTCACGACAACCAGGCCACCGTAAAATCTCTCGGGTCTTATCTACATTTATTGCGAAAGATTGATCTCCAAGATAAAAAACTACAACCTGCCATTCATTTGTTCCGACTTCTGTGGTGACTTTTTTTACTTCCTGCATCGCCATCCCCCATTCCTATGCCCAAAAGTCATTATTTAAGATTTGTATTATACCACCAGATTGATTTTTTTATATTAACATATTTATCATAAGTAATACATATCGAGTTAGTTAATAATTATCGAAAGTTTGCTGTAGGGGTCGCCGCCCTCGGCGACCCGTTTTGTAGTAGGGGTCGCCGCCCTCGCGACCCGTTCTGTAAAACCGCATCTTTTTGCTTGTGCCCTTTAGGGTACGGCGCGGCAATCCAGCGCCTTTGTTTTTATCATTTCTTGTAATAAAGAGCGAAAGATAAAGATTTCTGGATTGCCACGCCTGTTTAATAATTCTTGAATACGCGTTGAATAAATCAATTAATCAATTTTCAAAGTTAATACCGGCGTAATTTTTAAAATCTATTGCTTTTAGTGGAATTAGTTTTGGTATAATACTTCGCATGTGGCTTTTTGAATTTGTAAAATAAACGATAAAGGGCGTGTTTTTATGGACAAGGAAAATTTGGACGCTAAATTGAAGGAGAATAATAAACAAGCTGGTACTAAAGCTCAAAAAACGAAGGAGAAACTGAACGAAGTCTTTGGCAAGGAGAAAATAAAGGAAAGCTTGAAAAAAGCCAAAGACGGTATCAATAAAGCTGTCGATAACACCAAGAACAGCAGCATTATAAAGAAAATGTCATCGGGTCAAAAAATTGCGGCTTTAGGTGTCGTGGCAGTAATTTTTATTACAGGAATTGCTCTTTTAGGGCGTTTGATGTTCACCCCCGATCCAACAATTTGGTGTACGGTTGACGCGCCAAAATCGGAACTTACGTTTTCTGCGGCTGGAATAGTAGCCGATGTCGTGTACTCTGAAAAACAGGTAGTTCCAAAGGGAGATACGATAGCCCGTATTAATGATGAAGCCTATGTAGCTGATTTTGAGAACGCGACATTCAAGTCGATGGAAGCAAATATGAAATACCTTAAAATGGAAAATCGTTTAGCTGATATGGAAAATGAGTTCGCCAGTTTAAGGCTCAAATCTGCTGAAAGCGCAAACGAAGCGGCGATAGTAGCTCTTGAATTTGCAAAAGCATATGAGAAGCAGTTTCATACTTTCTTTGAAAACGGAGAGATTTCGGAAACTCATTTTGAATCAATCGCAAAAAATAGAGTAAATGCTGAAACTGAAACTAAAAGGGCGGAAATTGAGCTTGAGAACGCAAAGCTATTCCTTGAAGAAGTGAAGAAAGAGCATACCCCTGAGGAAATAGAGAACGCGAAACAAGAAGCTAAAACAGCGGCGGATCAAGCTGCCGAGGCGAAAAAGATCCTTGACGAGGCTACGATTATAGCGCCGTTCGACGCTTACATAAGCAAGATGATGGTAAAAATAGGCGACAACGTTGAACCGGGCGAAAGTGCGTGTGAAGTGATGGATTTGAGCAAAAATTGGCTGCGCGGTTTTGTAAATAAGTCCCTGGCGGAATCGCTCAAATCCGGATTCGTTGTTACTGTTGAATTCCAGGAGATTCCAGGGGAAACGTTTACCGGTAAGATTATCACTATTGCATACCAGTCTAACCAGTCAAAAGAGGGGGAAGCTTTATATGAAATACGCATAGAGCTTGATAATCCCAGTAACAGCATTATACCCGGAATGGAAGCTATAGCGATAGTTGCTTCTTTCTGATATTTTTTCCTGTGAAACAAAAACGGAACGCTGTAGGGGACGCACCCCTAAGCGTCCCTTAGGGCGGCATAATGCCGCCCATATTTTATTCGTAAGGAATAGATAAATGCGGATATCCAAACACGTTCTTGATGTAGTCCAATTTGACGCCGTTCTATCGGTTTTCGCCTCGCACATGAAATGCGAGCTTGGATTGAATTACCTTGGCGCCCTCCGATTCTGCCCGGACATTAAACAGCTTGAATTAAAACAAACACTACTGCGAGAATGGATTAGTTTATGCGATAACAATAATGTGGTATGGAACAACAGCGTCGGTCCTGTTCTGCAAATGCTCAGAAGCGCAAAAAAAAGCGGACTTCTCACTGGAGAAGAACTTGTAAAGATTCGTGATTTTCTGGCGCTTGAAATGCGGTTGAGAGAACAACTGACAGCGGCACAAAAAGTTTATGCGTCATTTTCCATAATAACAAGGAGAATGAGAGAATTTTCTGCTGAAATAGCGGCTTTGAGTGTGATAGAGGATTCCGGCAGGCTGTCCGATTCGGCCTCTCCGAAGCTTAGGGGTATAAGAGACAGCATCGCTGAAATGAAGAGAAACGCCAAGGCTGCCGGGCAAAGGCTTATGGAGGACGATAAGATACTGAATATGCTTCAGGAACGCGTCCTCGCGTTCAGGGACGGGCGTTACCTTATGCTTGTCAGGCATGAGAATATAAACCGGTTTCCGGGGTTGTTCATCGACCGTTCTTCGTCAGGCAATTCAGTATATATGGAACCTACCGCTCTTACGCCGCTGAATAATAAAACGGCCATTTTGGCAAGGGAGGAAAACGAAGAGGAAAGGCGTATCCTTGCCGGCTTGACGCATCAGCTTCTGGTCAGGGAGGGAGCTATTGATGAAGCCGAATCCGCTCTCGGAGAGATAGATTTGCTTTGCGCAGCGGACGAGGTGCGTAGTAAATACCACTGGAACATCCCCACTATAAAACCGCATGTAATGTTTAAGCTTTACGACGCAAGACATCCGCTGCTCAAAGAGCGGGCGGTACCCGTCGATGTGAGCTGCGGCGGGGAAGCGTTTAAACAACTTATAATAACTGGCCCCAACACAGGCGGAAAAACCGTTGTTCTGAAAAGTGCCGCCGTATGTATTGCGACGGCATGGCTGGGACTTCCGATCCCGGCGTCGGAAGGTTCCGTTGTCGGAGATATACGAGCAGTTTATGCGGATATAGGGGACGAACAGAGCATCGAACAGAACCTTTCTACCTTCAGCGCTCATCTTAAGAATATAATAAACATTCTTCAGGAAGCTGACCGCTATTCACTCCTGCTGTTGGACGAACTTGGAGCGGGAACTGACCCGCAGGAGGGAGGGGCGCTTGGCGTAGCCATATTGGAAGAGGTTCGAACCGCCAATGAAAGCATGGTCCTTGCGACTACGCACCATAATCCCATAAAACAATACGCGCTTACTACAAGCGGTGTTGAAACTGCAAGCATGGAGTTCGACCCTGAAACGTTCGCCCCGACGTACAGGCTTCTCATGGGGATACCGGGAAAGAGCAACGCGCTGCACATAGCGGGCGCTTTCGGTATGCCGCTTCGGGTCATTGAAAGCGCTAAAAAAACGCTCAGCGAACACGAGATAACGAGCGAGGAAATTATTGCCGGAATAAACGAACGCGGCAGGATGCTTGAGGTACGCGAAAGAGAGCTGCGCGCTCAGGAAAGGCAAATTGAAAAAATGAGGACGGATTATCAGCAAAGGCTTTGGGAGATAGAGAAGCGGCGTGACGAAATCTACTCTGCGGCTGATAAACGCGCATCTGACATAATCTATGAAGCGGAGGAAAAATCGAAGGCCATGATAAAGGGCTTGGAAGGGGTAGTTAAATCCGCTGCCCATAAGGAGATTAACACGAAACACGACGAAGTCGCAAAATTGCGTAAAATTATAGAGAACAGGTACAAGAAGCGGAACGAAAGGATCATCGAGGCGGCGCGCAGGGAACAGGAGTTAAAAAATGCCCCTTTTGCCCCGCGTGAAGGAATGACGGTCCAGGTCGCAGACAGCGGCATGGTCGGAATAATCGAACATATAAAGAATAACCGCGCGCGGCTCATAGCAGGCTCGATGAAACTCGACGTCCCTTTGGAAAAACTTATCCCTACGACAAAAAAGGCGAAAGTAGCAGAGCCTGTCATGGACACCACCCGCCCCATTATCGGCGAACATGTCCCAAGCTCTTTGATGGTAAGGGGAATGAATGTCGGAGAAGCTCTTCCGTTGGTCGCAAGATATCTCGATAAAGCAATGAGAGGCGGACATTCAAGCGTTCTGATAATTCACGGGAGGGGGGAAGGAATATTGAGAAAGGAGATACATTCTCTTTGTTCGTCCCTGAAATATGTGTCCGAATACCGGCTGGGAGACGCCGGAGAAGGCGGCTACGGCGTGACGGTGGTATCGTTTAAACGTTGAAAAACAGTGATCAGTGGACAGTGAAAATATAAAAGGCATTTTCTAATTTTATAATCTTTACTGGCCACTGACCACTATTTTTAACTGAGCATGTTATTGGCTGTAAATAGGGGACGCACCTTTGGGCGTCCCGTTGAGAGTGGAGTTCGGATTGAAGATTCGGGGAATACCAAAATCTTCGATCCGGGCTTATTTATTTCGGGTCGGCCATACGTCCGATGAAAAGGATTGTACCTGTGTCATCCATCATGCAGTACATAAAAGGATGATCCGCACGGAATAGTTTTACAGGCTCAGGATCAATGATCATCGATGTTCTAACGATCGTCACGGCTGTAGCCGCAGCGGCTTCCGTACTCTCTTCGTCCAACTCGA
>WRBZ01000061.1 GCA_009784305.1 Synergistaceae bacterium | reverse complement strand
GGTTTTACGTCTTTCATTCAGCCGGCCATGTTTGACATGATGAAATCAACGGAGCTGACATCCGTCGTCGTCTTTGGCGGACTCGGCTCAATGAGCGGAACATTGATTGGCGCGACAATAATCACGCTTGTCACGGAGCTTTTCCGCCCGATTTCACAGTATCGAATGCTGATATATGGAGCAATACTGGTTCTGGTTATGGTATTGAGACCTGAGGGATTGCTGGGCAACCGGGAAATGTGGGAGCTTTATAGCAGAAGAAAGGCGGCGAAGAAATGAGCGTTTTACTGGAACTAAAAAACGTAAATAAGTCTTTCGGCGGCGTTCAGGCGGTAAAAGACATGAGTTTTGTTCTGGAGGAGGGAGAACTCGCAGGGTTGATGGGACCTAACGGCGCTGGAAAAACGACCGTATTCAACCTTATTTCAAGTGTTTATGACCCGGACTCAGGCGAAATAATTTTCGGAAATAAAAATATAACGCGCCTTCGTGCCTATCAGGTAGTACGTATAGGCATAGCGCGCACGTTTCAGAATTTGCGGCTTTTCTCACGTTCTACGGTACTTGAAAACATGATGACCGCGATGCAAAACCGCCATATTTATTCCTTCCGCGAAAACCTGGTGGGGAATATGTTGCCCGCCTGCCGCCCGAATCCTGACTATCACTACGGCTTTATCGAATCGCTTGTGCATTGGGGGGGCTGGAATTCGAAGGAAAAAAAGATTCGGGAGGCCAGCATGGAGCTTCTTGAACGTGTAAATCTTGCCGATAGGGCGGAGCAAGTATCAGGAACCCTTCCATACGGAATGCAGCGCAGGCTGGAAATAGCCCGCGCGTTGGCTCTTAACCCCACTTTGCTCATGCTTGACGAACCGGCGGCGGGAATGAACGAGGAAGAAGTTCTTGCTTTGAATGAACTTATTAAAGGCATACATGAGGATTTCTCCCTTACGATTCTCGTTATTGAACACCATATGGATTTGATAATGGAGATTTGCCCTCACGTTATATGCATGAATTTCGGGGCAAAAATTGCGGAAGGTTCTCCCGATGTAATTCAGAAAGATCCCGAAGTCTTGAGAGCGTACTTAGGCGCCGATGACGAGGAGGTGGCATAAATGGCTCTGCTTGAGGTAAATAATTTACATGTCAGCTATGGAGCAATTAAAGCGCTCAACGGATTTTCAATGCAAATAGAAGAGGGAGAAATAGTCTCCGTCATTGGGTCGAACGGTGCAGGAAAATCAACGTTTATGAACGCCATTATGGGGGCGGTGAAACGGGAAAAAGGGACTCTTACACTGAAAGGAAAAGCTCTTTCTACCAGACCGTTTCAGGTCGTATCGCAAGGGATATCCCTGTCCCCGGAGGGGAGAAAAGTATTTACCCCGCTGACCGTATTTGAGAACCTTCAAATGGGAGCGTTCCCGAGAAATGTAGCTCAGTCAACTGTAAATGAAGACATGGAATGGGTTTTTTCCCTATTCCCAAGATTGAAGGAAAGGATCCGGCAATATGCGGGAACCCTTTCCGGAGGAGAGCAGCAAATGCTTGCGGTTGGGCGCGCTCTGATGGCGCGGCCTAAATTACTTCTTTTGGACGAACCATCGCTCGGATTGGCACCGGTTGTTATAAGGGATATTTTCAAAGAACTGAAGTTGATAAACCAGCAGGGCGTGACGATACTCCTTGTCGAGCAAAATGCGCGTCAGGCTATGTTACTGTCGCATCGGACTTATGTTTTACAGACAGGGCATCTTTTCAAAGAGGGAAAATCAAGCGATATGCTGGCAGATAAGGAAATTGCCGCAGCATATCTCGGTGTTAAACAGTGATCAGTGGGTAGTGGTCAGTAGAAGCAAAGAAAAAAAATCGGGCGGCAAGTTGCCGCCCATATTTTTTTTAACTCTCCACTCTCAACTCTTTATGACAATCTCTTTTCGAGGGCTTCCAGCTGTGCGCTGAGTTCCTTGGGTAGTTTTTGACCATACTTCGTGTAATTTTCTTTTATTGACTGGATTTCAGCAAGCCATGCGTTTTTGTCAACATTCAAAAGCTCCGCCATATTGTCCGCGCTCACATTCAGTCCCTCGGTGTCAATATCATCGGGCGCCGGCATGTTTCCAATGGGCGTAGCGATGGCTTTGCCTGTCCCTGTGATCCTCTCGATGATCCATTTGAGCACACGGCTGTTTTCGCCATATCCGGGCCACAGAAATTTACCGTTCGAATTCTTTCTGAACCAGTTGACATAGTATAGTTTAGGAAGCTTCGATTCGTCCGATTTTCCGCCGATATCCAACCAATGCTTCAGGTAGTCACCTGCATGATACCCCACAAAAGGAAGCATTGCGAACGGGTCGCGCCTTACCTGGCCTATTTTGTCCGAAATAGCGGCGGCAGTGATTTCGGAACCCATTATCGAACCCATGAATATACCGTGTTGCCAATCAAAGCTTTCAGTAACCAATGGAATAGTTTTTGGGCGGCGTCCGCCGACAAGAATTGCTGAAATCGGTACTCCTGCCGGGTCTTCCCATTCGCGCGCGATAACCGGGCATTGACATGCGGGCGTTGTAAATCGCGCGTTTGGATGCGCGGCGTTTCTACCTGAATCCGGCGTCCAATCGTTACCCTCCCAGTCAATAAGGTGTCCCGGAGCGTCATATCCGATGCCTTCCCACCATACATCACCGTCATCTGTCAGAGCTACATTTGTGAATATCGTATTCTTCTCAATGCATTTCATTGCGTTGGGGTTGGAGCTGACGGAAGTACCCGGAGCTACGCCGAAGAAACCAGCTTCGGGATTAATGGCGTAAAGCCTGCCGTCCGCACCGAACTTCATCCAGGATATGTCATCGCCGATTGTTTCAACCTTCCAGCCCGGAACGGTTGGAATAAGCATGGCAAGGTTGGTCTTGCCGCAAGCGCTTGGGAAAGCTCCGCAAATATAAGAAGACTTCCCGCCCGGATCCGTTATTTTCAAAATAAGCATATGTTCCGCAAGCCAGCTTTCATCACGAGCCAGAACGGAAGCTATCCTCAGAGCAAAACACTTTTTGCCGAGCAAGGCGTTTCCGCCATAGCCGGAACCATATGACCATATCATCCTTTCTTCAGGGAAGTGGCTTATATATTTTTGTTCAATCGGAGCGCAAGGCCATGATTCATCTTTTTCACTCGGGGCAAGCGGCGCACCTGACGAATGCAGGCACCTTACGAACTCTCCGTTTCCAAGAGCATCAAGAACCGCCGTTCCCATTCTTGTCATTATCCTCATGTTAACTACAACATAAGGGCTGTCAGTGATTTCCACGCCTATTTTGGATATAGGCGAGCCTATTGGCCCCATTGAGTAGGGTATGATATACATTGTCCTTCCCTTCATGGAACCACTGTAAAGTTTTGTCATGACATCCTTCAATTCAACCGGGTCAATCCAGTTATTTGTCGGACCGGCGTCTTCCTCTTTTTTTGATGCGATAAAAGTTCTGTCTTCAATCCGAGCAACATCGGATGGATGGCTTCTGAAAAGGTAGCACCCGGGTCGCTTTTCCTGATTTAAAGGAATAGCCATACCTGATGCCACCATTTCCTTAATCAATCTGTCATATTCTTCTTGTGAACCATCGCATAAGTAGACACTGTCCGGCTGGCAAAGCTCGCAAACCTCTTTGAGCCATGCATCAAGTAACATATTCGAAACAGAAACCATACGTGTTAAATCCCCTTTCGTATCCCATACCGGTTTGAAATCAAATACTATTTGACAATCATCTTAGAAATAGATTTGCTTTACCTTCTGTTCTTCATTATGATCAAACGAATAAGCTGTGCGGCAGCCATCACGGCAGCCGCGATATATGTCCACGCAGCAGCGCGTAGCACCGCTCCCGCTCCCACAAGTTCATCCTTGGAAAGCGTTCCAGTGTCGCCAAGCACCGCAAGTGCACGGGAACTGGCATTGAATTCGACGGGTAATGTTACCAGATGAAAAACTATCACTCCGGTGAAAAACACTATTCCAAGCGTCATTAATCCTGTAGCGCTAAGCACAAACCCTATAAAAAACAGAGGAATGGCAATAGTTGAACCTAGATTAACCACCGGAACTATCGTGTTTCTTATCATTAACGGAGTATAGCCAATGCTGTGCTGAATAGCATGACCACATTCATGCGCAGCAACTCCCAGTGAGGCGATACTTGAACTCCCATACACCGACTCCGATAAATTAATGGTTCTTTTCACCGGATCATAGTGATCGGTAAGGTGACCGGAAACACTATTTACGGGCACATTAGAAAGTCCGGCCCTGTCAAGCAGCATACGAGCAACGTAAGCGCCGTTCGATCCCCCGCGTGCACTGACTCTTGAATATTTATCAAACGTTGATTTAACATTGAATTGAGCCCACATAGCCAATAAAAACGCCGGAATCAATAGCATCATTGAAGAATCAAACAAAGTATTTACACCTCCTCAGTTTTATCCGCATGATAGTTTAAGCCACTTGGAAGGAAAAAACAATGCTTAATGTATGATTCATCTATTTTTAAAATAGACGGAATAGTTCAGAAAATTCTATAATTGCATTATATTACTTTTATGTAAGATTGTTATTGAATGTCCAATTTTTCCGTCATGATATACTTATGTTGTTTAAGCCCTTAATTTATTCGGGAGGGAGGTTTTGTTATGTTGTCGTGCGTATGGTTTGTTACGTTGAAACGCGCTTGGGAAACTGCGGTATTAAGCTGTATTGCTTCCGAGATGTGTGATAAATTTGACGCTCAAATAACAATTTACACTCAATCAGGTACGGAGGGACTGGAAAAACATTGCGCTTTTTCCTGGAATTCTTTGCGTCCAATTGAAAAAAGCCTGATAGTGCTTGGAAAGTCAAAACTTTGGCACTTATGGAGCTATGAGGACGAAGCCCCGTCATGGTGGAAGTTTATCCGCATGAGAGTACGAACAATGCACACAAAACTGAATGGCAACAATAGCGGAAAATGGAGAGGACACCCTTCCGTTATGGCATACGCTTTAGCCGGCAATGGCGAAACGGTTATACTGCCCGGCTTTGAATCCATGGTTGAAAACGACGCTAAATGGCTTCCAAATATCGATAACCTGCATCTTAAGAATGGAGACATGTCGGACGCAATGCTGGGAGCTTACGCAAGCCTTAACGGAACGAGGGTGATAGCCCCTTATGGCGCGATCCTTGAAGAAGTTCTTGGTCCAAACGGCTATACAAGGGAAAATGAGCCTGACGCTGAAACTGGATCAAAGGACGAAACTGCTGCGACAGCCACTGAGGAAAACGAAATATCTTCTTCCGGTGTTGCAAGCAGCGCCAGGCGTCACATACAGCAAAATTTTCAGCCTGTTGAAAGCGCAAAGAAATTGTCAGCGCTCTACCGCAAAATCTTAGGCTTGAAGGGATGAAGATAGCGGCTCAATCAATAGAATTGTTGAGGCTCATAGCCGCTCCCGGGTGGAGAAGCAAAGCATTATTCTCATTTATCAACGCGATGTTTCGTATCATCCGGCCAAGGAGTAAAGTGGCGATGGACAACATTGCCAAAGCGTTTCCCGAAGTAAGCGCAAACCGGCATAGAGAGATTCTGAACGGCATGTATGCAAACTTAAGCTGGATAATAGTGGAACAACTTGTGCTTCAACGTGATCCGTCCATGGCAGAAAAATGGGTCGATGAAATAGAGGGCGAAGAGTTCGTAAAAGAGGCTTTAAGACAAAAACGCGGAATGATCCTTACCGGAGCGCATTATGGCAATTGGGAGCTTCTTATGGCTTGGGGGGCTCAGCATGGATATCCGATTTATGCTTTAGCACGCGGCCCTGATGACCCGGATGTGGATAAACTGCTCGAAAGATACCGCGGCAACTGCGGATTAAAAGTGCTTGACCGCCGGACTGACGCAGCGAAAACAATAAAGCTGGTAAGGCTTTTAAAAGCAGGAAATTTTATTGTAATAGCGGGAGATGTACATGAAATTGATGGCATAGATTTGCCGTTTTTCGGGCGTAACTGCAAAACTCCGACCGGAGCGGCTTCTTTAGCTTTGCTTGCCGATGTCCCGTTAGTACCATATTTTTTGTTTCGTAAAGCTCCATTCAGCCACAAAGCTGTAATTGGAGAAGCTATAAGCGTTCCGCAAAATGGGACGCGAAAAGAGCGTATAGATGCAATGACAAGCGAAATCAGCAAATGCATCGAAAACGCGGTAAGGTTAGAGCCTTCTCTTTGGTTTTGG
>WRBZ01000060.1 GCA_009784305.1 Synergistaceae bacterium | reverse complement strand
CTGTCAACGATAGTCAGGTCGAGATCAAATACCGCTAACTTTACCTTTGTCATTATTGTCAAATTTGTCCCTCATCTCATACAAACAGTAAATCACAAATGCTTGTTGGCTTTTTTTATACATTGTACACTAAAAAGGCTATTGTGAACCCGGGTGGAGTTCACAACAGCCAAAATGATACTTAATACTGGAGTTATTATTTGACAAACTCTATTAACTTGCCAACTCAATTATTTTGCCGGAATTCTCATTTCGTCTATTGCCTCTGCAAGCCTCACAACGCCTTCTTCTATAATTTCCGGGCTGCTGAATGTATAGTTTAATCTTGCTTTGTTCCTTCCAGTGGCTGGGTCTATGCAGAATGGAATTCCAGGAATAAAGGCTACTTTTTTTTCTATCCCCTTTTTTGCTAACTCCATTGAGTCGATTCCACCAAGGTCGAGCCAGAAGAAAAATCCGCCTCCTGGTTTTACCCATTTTACTCCGCGCGGAGCAAGGTGTTTTTCGAAGTTTAGTTCCATAGCGTCTCTTTTAGCTTTGTAGTTTGATACTATGTTCGGAAGGTGCGATTCAAGGAACCCGCGCCTGCAATACTCATAAGTTGCGCCCTGAGTCAAGGCGCTGGAACAAAGGTCTGTCGTCTGTTTAAATATGGTCATCTGACGAACAATGGTTTCGTTTCCGGTTACCCATCCTATGCGTAAACCGGGCGAGAGTATCTTGGAGAACGAACCTGCGTACAACACAAGCTCTTCTTTATCGAATGAATAAATTGAAGGCAAATGTTCGCCGTCATAACGAACATAACCGTATGGGTCGTCCTCGAAAATAGGAATTCTATACTTTGCTGCTATTTCAACAAGCTTTTTACGGCGTTCCACGGAAAGAGTCGCTCCTCCGGGGTTCTGGAAATTGACTATCGTATAAATAAATTTAAGTTTTTTGCCTTCCGAACGAGCTTTTTCTATTATTCCCGGCAGTTTATCAACTTCCATTCCTTCAGCATCCATCGGCACTCCCAGGAATTCAGCTCTATGATTCCTAAACACGTTTATTGCGGCGAGATATGTTGGATCCTCAGCGACCACGTAATCTCCAGCATCAAGCATTGACCATGCAAACAGGTCAAGAGCCTGCTGGGAACCGGTTGTGAGAAGTATCTGATTCATTGCGGCAGATTTCCCAAGGCGGGGAGCTGTCCAGTTAAGAAGAAACTCACGCAGACGTTGATCTCCTTCCGTCAATCCGTACTGCATAAGTTCTCTTCCTTCTTTTTTAATGTCTTGAAGGCATTCCCAGAACTTGTCGACTGGAAAAACTTCAGGAGCCGGCATTCCGCCCGCAAATGAAATCATCCCTGGCTGCTTTACAACCGCAAGTATCTCTCTGATTGGAGATGGACGTGAATTTTTGCTACATTGACTGAAATTTTCTTTCCAAACTTCGCTCATTACAATCCCTCCAAATTTTTTAATTCTAATAACAGGCTAATTCATACATAATTGAATTGTATTACTTGCATCATATATTGTCTATATAGAACTAAAAAAAATGAATATTCATAAAATACTCTAATTATCTTGAATTATTAACGCAGTTTTAACATTGACCTGATATTTGAGAGGTATCTATACTAAATACTGTAGTGGAGTAGGTTGAGAATTTAACGGCGTTTTTTCAATAATCGTTCACTCAGTTTTGTGAATTTATAAAGCAGCTTTTTATGGATAGGGGCAGTTCAAGACGGTGAGCTTTTAAAAAAACTTCATCAGTTAAAATGCCGGGGATTTTGCTGTTCGCAGCAATTTTCCCCTTATCAAGGACTATTACCCTGCCGCCTATATCAAGAGCCATATCAAGGTCGTGGGTAGCGATTATCTGTGTGCAATCAAGGGCGATTAACAGTTCCATAAGTTCCCGCCTTGCGCAAGGATCAAGAAAAGCGCTCGGCTCATCCAATACCAATACTTCCGGTTCCATTGACAGTACGCATGCCAATGCCGCAAGGCGCTTTTCTCCTACAGATAGTTTCCAGGGAGAGCGGTCTGCAAGATTTTCTATATTCACCCTTTTCATTGCCTTGTTTACACAGATTTCAATTTCACTTTGCGCCCTACCCGCGTTTCTTGGAGCAAACGCTACGTCGTCATACACGCTTTCCATAAACAGTTGATTATCAGGATTCTGAAAAACCAGTCCGACCCGGCGCCTCAAATTGGCTATAAAAGCTTTGTCCTTTAATGTTATTTTTTTCCCGTGAAACAACAACTCTCCTTCAGTCGGAAGGAGTGTAGCTACAAAGTGAAAGAGCAGAGTTGATTTTCCCGAACCGTTAGCACCAACTATGAACAGTTTTTCCCCTTCTTCAAGGTAGAAGTTGATTTCATTTAATGCTTTGTTTCCGCCCGGATAAGTGTGGCTTAAATTATTGGCTTCAAAGATTTTCATAATCAGGAGCCTTAGAAGCGAGGAATGATGAGT
The DNA here is from genome assembly GCA_009784305.1 of Synergistaceae bacterium. Lineage (GTDB taxonomy): Bacteria > Synergistota > Synergistia > Synergistales > Aminobacteriaceae > WRNQ01. The sequence continues at coordinate 3,830 of WRBZ01000060.1, read as the reverse complement.
ATAAAACTCCACCCAACTATATATATCACGTCGGCGGCCTTCCAGCATAGATCATCATGCGCTGTGGGGATTGTCCCATTGAACCCGCGGCATACCATCGCCTGATGTATTATCTCAGCGCGGTCAAAAGTCCGGAGCAGTAGATTACCTGCCATTGATCCAAATTCACGTATGGAAATCTTGCGGTTTCCTCCTGAACGTAAAGCATGAGCACAACGCAGCCTCCTGACTTCATCCCTTAAAAGGAATGAATATCTGTGCATCAAAATCATTTGTGTTATCATTGCGTTTGGAATTTTAAGCTTGACTAACGCTGTACAGAAACCGGAAAACCCAATCAACGATACAAGTATTATCATGGCCGACACCGTGAGAGTAAATCTCAGGATCAATGAGTAAAATGTTACCCAGCTCCCGAATATGCCAAGTGTCAATACAAAAGGAGATGCCACTATGATCATTTTCAATGTTGCAACTAAAGTATCAACGATATTTTTTCCCATTAGCAGGATTAAAACCGGATAGATAAAGTATGGAACAAGCAAAAACGCATCATTTCTGCCAAATGAGGCTATTATTATCGTAAATATAAAAGTCGTTAATACATGAGCCTGCGGAGATATCTTTTCAGAGAAATTCACTATTAATAAGCCTTCCTTTTTGCAATTAAAAAAGCTCCACACACAATTAAGATCATCACCAGGAAGCTTCCAACTATTCCGGAAATGCTTGTTCCTAATTTTTCAGAAAAGCTTTTTAACGAGTAATCCGCGAACAAAGAAGTTTTTTCCTGTATGACGGACGCTGCGGAGTGAAGCGGTGAATCCAGACCAAATTCGATATCCTCTTTCCCGGAAACTCTCTCTATTGCCCATTCAAGCCCGTCAGGTGCACTAGCCGCATATAGCGATAAAAATCCTCCGAATATAAGCGTAAGAACTGCGAAAGAAACAGCTATTTTTTTGATGCTCAACCTGGATTTATTGTTGTCCTGAAGCTCCTTTTCACCAAATATCAATTCAGGGCGCGCTTTATGCAGAAAAACCACCACTGCGGATGTAGCCGCCCCTTCAATAAGACCGATTACTAAGTGTATTGAAAGCATAGCTGTTATGAACGGCACAAACGGCAATTCCGCTATACCTGAAGCTGTAGTTTGAAGAGTGACCGCCGCTGCTCCCAAAAGCAGCCCAATTGTGGATGAAACCATAGTCGCTATGACGTATTTATATTTTCGCGCTAAAAACCTCCATAGCGGATATGCGACAAAACACGGGAATACTCCAAGGTTGAACCAATTGCATCCAAACGCGAGAAGTCCTCCATCCGCAAAAAAAAGAGCTTGAATTAACAGAACTGAACCCATCACAAGAAACGCGCGGGAGCTGCCGAGCAAAATCGCTAATAAAATACCTCCCCCTATATGTCCGCTTGAACCCGTCAAGGGTATAGCAAAATTAAGCATTTGGGCAGCAAAAATAAAAGAACCCAATACGCCCATGAGAGAAACCTTTGAGTCGGATTCATATTCTAAAGTATTCGTTTCTTTTTTGATTGATTTTAAGCCGTATACCGCAAATCCTGCACTGGCGGCATAAAAAACCGCTCCTACGGATGGCGATATAAGCGCGTCAGCCATATGCATTATAAAATCTCACTCTCCTATAATTTTATCAGCGCTATATGAATGTGGAAAAAACTTACGGTTACTTTTCATGATAAGTAACCTCTCAAACCATAGGCGTTTTCGGAGTGTAAAGCAGCCGAGCGAATAGCGCGTTCCATCGTTTTCACAGCAAGAACCCCTATGACGTTTACGTCCGCCTCTATGTCGCCGACGGAAAGAGCAAATATTGTGTCACCGTCAAACATTGTATGAGCAGGGCGCAACGAACGGGCAAAACCGTTGTGCGCCATTGAAGCAACTTTGGCAGCCTGGGCTTTTGTCATCTTACCATTAGTAACCACAACTCCTATAGTAGTGTTACAGCCGGCGCCGCACGTAGGCTCTTTTTTTCCATCCGGTACACATTCGCAATCGCACATGACCAGCTCGGTATTTATTATTTTTTCTCGCTGATCATCCAACAGGCCGGCGAGAGCCTTGCCGGTATCTGGGTCAACAACGTCTCCCAAAGCGTTAACAGCTACAATCGATGCCACTTTAAGCCCTCCTGCCTGAAGACCGTAAACGCCAAACCCGCATTTCATAGCACGTCCCATTCCGTAAAATTTTCCGACGGACGCGCCGGTCCCAGCCCCCACATTACCTTGCTGCAGATTTCGCGTTTTGGAAGAACTCCATGCGTTAGCGCATGCCTCGTATCCCATCGCATCATCAGGCCGAACAGCCGGGTCGCCGACAGCAAGATCAAAGAGGGAAGCCCCGCAGACAATCGGCACAACTCCCCGCGCTCCCGCTGCCGTTACATCGAAGCCTATGCCGTGTTCTTCAAGAAATCTCATGACTCCTGAAGCGGCATTCAATCCGAAAGCGCTTCCGCCGCTCAACAGCACGGCATGTATTCGCTCTATCATGTTAACCGGGTTCAAAAGGTCGGTCTCGCGTGTCGCCGGAGCCCCGCCCCGCACGTCAACCCCTGCCCTCGCCCCGGACGCACATATCAATACGGAACACCCTCTTGCCGCAGGAACGTTCTGAGAATGTCCAACTAAAACGCCTTCAATATCAAAAATTGAAATTTCACGCATTAGTATAACTAACCAGCTTCATAACACCAAGAAACCATTCCGCCTTCAAGTACCGTCATATTGGAATAGCCGAACCTTGACAGGATGGAATAAGCGTTCCATGCTCTTACTGCAGACCTGCATACTATCACTATATCGCTTTCTTTTGGAAGTTCGGTGACGCGAGTTTTAAGTTCTCCAAGCGGTATATTGACTACATTATATTTAAGCTTTCCGAAACGTTTGATTTCTTCATAATTTCGCACGTCCAAAATCATAAAATTATCTCCGCGCTGTTCCTTTATTCTCAGTTCAGAAGGCGATAAACTCCTTATGAAACCATCCATTTTATTTCTTAGGGAATTTGCGGCGTGAGTCACGGGATCGAGAGCAGTCGCAAAAGGTGGGGAATAGGCTAAATCGATATCCGCAACTGAGTCTATCGTTAAGTTACCTTTTATTGCCGTTGCTATGACATCAAGCCTTTTATCAATTCTGCCGGTTCCGATCATTTCCGCTCCAAGTACGCGCCTTGTTTTTTCATCCGCCACCAGTTTAATTAAAATCATGGAAGAACCAGGCATAAATCCCGGTATGTCTGGGTTTGCAGTAAGCATTTCAATTGGATGAAAGCCGGCATCTTCCGCCGCTTTGAGAGTCAAACCCGTTTTGCCCACGCTGTAATCGAATACTCTAACGATGGCTGTTCCTTCGACTCCAGTAAATTCTGAACGGTAACCCGCTATGTTATCAGCTATCACTCTGCCGTGCCTGTTTGCCGTTGATCCCATAGGCTGCCACACGTGCTTGCCCGTTATGATATTAAGGCACTCAACGCTGTCACCTCCGGCATATATATCAGGGTCGGAGGTGCGCATACTGGAATCCGTCAGAATAGCGCGTTTTCCTATGGCTATCCCCGCTTTTTCGGCAAGTTCAAGATTTGGGCGCACGCCTATCGATACTATGACCAGATCTGCCTCAATATCCCTTTTATCGGTGATTACTCCGGAAGCAAATTCATCGCCGCGAATTTCAACGAGCTTTTCTTCTCCGTAGAATTTAATCTCATTTTTCTCAAGCTCTTTTTTAATGAATAACCCAAATTCCTCTCCCGCTATTGTATAAAGCGGCAAAGG
>WRBZ01000059.1 GCA_009784305.1 Synergistaceae bacterium | reverse complement strand
TCCGGGTCCATACCTTTTATCTTTCGCAAAATGAAAAGCCATTCTTCAGGCGTGTTTTCGTTCCAGTGAGCTTGAATCATCTCAGCAAGCTGTCTCCCTACCCCTTTTATATTGCGCGCCTGCTCATATTCAAGGGTTTTTAGCTCAGTTAAACCCAATCCTTCAAAGGGAGGCGGAGGCATGTAAACATGACCTGGAAGAAGCGTGCGATAGTGGTTTTCATCAGGAGAGGAATGGCGCGCAAGGTCCATTATTGAAAAAGATTCATCAAGCAGCAGAAAATTGCCGTTTGGTTCCGTAGCTTCGAATACTATATGGTGTAATTTAATAAATCCCGCTCCTATAAGCCGGCTGGCTTCTATTCTGATTATCTTGTCGTTCTGTATCTGGGACGCTCCCATGAGCTGCCCCCTCAGGATGTGGCTTTTCAGCAGTTCTACAAGCGGAGTCCTCGCGGGAGCAGATTTTTTAAGAATTGTAACCTCATTTTCAGTTGCTCTGCAAACTCCATTCTTATGGCTTCCCCATGAAAAAAACAGCCAATCAGCACCGATGCAAAGGGCAATCCAACTTTCGCCTCCTTCAATTCTGGTGACGCGCGGGTTTTGCTCCTTAAAAAACTTGTCCAGTTCATAGCTTAACGAATAAATAAATTCAGGAGAAAATGGCATGTCAATCCTTCAATTTAAACGAAACAGGTATCCTGACAGTGAGGTTTGTATCGGAAGAAAAGCTCCATTTGCCGACAGCAGTCAAAGCGCTTGAATCCAAAGCCTTAATTCCGCTGCTTTTCTCTATGGTCACATTCACAACTTTTCCTTTAATAACGCTTGCGAGTAAAACCACATTCCCCTCTTCCCCTCTTTTACGGGAAATTTGAGGATAAACCGGTTTGATTCTATTGACGACAATGACTGAATCAATTCCGGCTATAGGAGAGCCATGCGAAGAAAATATGCCTGCTGCATTACCGGAACCACCATCAGAACTTCCTGATCCGTTAATGGAACGATTGTCGGAAGCGGAAGAAGAGTCATTGGCGCCTTGGAGTTCAGAAATATTGGTTTTATTATCAACAGTTTTTATTTCATGTTTATCTTGTGTATTGTTTAATGCTGTTTTTGAGGGGTGAGCGGTTTCTTTTGCAGGTGCAGTTTTATTAACTATATCCGCTTTTTTAACAGCCGGAGATGGTTTGGTTGATTCAGCCGGTTTAATTACGGTATCCTTTTGAGGTTCCGCTTTTACAACCGGTTCCGCTTGTATTACCGACTCTGCCTTTATTGTCGGGTTCGCTTCTATAATCGTCTTTGCCGGTTCAGAAATTATTTCACGAGTGGTATTTACTTTATCTTCCCCGTTAATCTGTATTCTTACTTCGACATCTTCTATTTTTCTAAAGTTGTTTCCCGTACTATTCTCTGTATTGCCTTGATCTCCCGGCTTACCAGCTTGTTTTGCGGGAAGCAGTATAACCTCCGCCAGAATTTTATTATGTTCCTGCGAAGCGCTTTGCACGGTGATTATGGACATATCGGATAATAAAAAAACAAAAATCAAAAAATGAAACAACAAGCTCAGGAATAAACAAAACAAACTACGGAAGTGAATATTCTTTATCATAATTAGTATCCTTCAATCGCGAGGGTTGCCGTGGATACTCCTTCAATTCGCAGCAATTCAAGTATATTCGCAATGACCCCATAAGGGGCTGTTTTATCTCCGGCAATAACAAATTTACGCCCTGACTGCTCTGATATGATGGCAATTCCAGCCAAGTCCGAACTTCGAACTTCCTTCCCGTCTATCAATAATCTCCCGTTTGCCTCAACATTTAAAACGGTTATTTCCCCTTCCATCTTGTCGCCCTGCCCTCCGGGAAGGGTTACAGAAATCTCACCTCTTGAAAAACTGGTAGTAACTATAAAAAAAATTATCAACATGAACATTACGTCCATGAGCGGGGTTATATCGACGTCCGGTGAAGCGCGCCGTTTTCTCACAGCATCCTCTCCCGTATTATAAATTCAGCAGCGCGGGATAATTTTTCCTCTTCGTTATCGACGAGATCGCTGAGCCATGTATGCAAAAGAATCGTGGGGATGGCGACGCTCAAGCCAGCTATCGTTGTAAAAAGCGCTTTCCATATCCCTGTTGCCACCCTTGCCATTGAGCCCCCTTCCGGCAAGGCTTGAAACATATCTACCATGGCTAGAACTGTACCGAGTAATCCTAACAAAGGAGCAACCCTAGCGATAGATGACAATAAGCCTAAACGTTTATTCCAACGGAAAGTTTCACGCCTAATTTCCTGCAATAGCAGTTCTTTCAAAGCATCGTAAGGAGCTTTCCAGTGAGTTAACCCGGCAAAAAAAAGCCGGTGTAGCGACGTATTTCTTCCTTTTACCAGTTCTATGGCTGCTTCAGCGTCCCCTTTCCACAGAGCCTCTCCTATTTTGAGTTCAAGAGCCTGAGGGTTAGTTGAATTACAGAGAAAAAATAGTAGTCTTTCGAGAACAACAGCACAAGTAATAACGGAAAGACCCGCTATGACCCACATAAGAAATCCGCCGGCTTCCATAAAGTACATCATTTAAGCATCAAAGGAATTGTATTGTAATTAATATCGTCAAGTAATAGTGTGAAAATTTTCTCTTCCATAGATAATCTTTCCTTATATATGTTGTTGTAATTTATAATAGTGATTATACACTTAATGAATAATTATTCAGGAGGATACGAACGATATGGAAAAATCAAAGGTATATTTTACGAACTTGAGAACGACGCCCTCTTCTCCTAATTTGCTTGAAAAACTTGAAAACCTTGTTAAAAAAGCCGGCATGGAACAAATTGATTTCAAAAAAAAATTTACCGCAATAAAGCTGCATTTCGGTGAACCGGGGAACTTGGCATATCTGCGCCCAAATTACTCCAAGGTGATTGTCGATGTCGTAAAGAGTTTGGGAGGTAAACCTTTTCTAACAGACTGCAATACTCTTTATGTCGGCCGCCGTAAAGACGCGCTGGAACACATTGATACCGCTTACGAAAACGGGTACAACCCTTTTACTTTGGGCTGCCATATTATAATTGCGGATGGTCTTAAAGGAACTGATGAAGCATATGTTCCGATAAACTGCGAATTTATAAAGGAAGCTAAAATTGGGCGTGCCATAATGGACTCGGATATAATTATTTCCCTTAGTCACTTTAAGGGGCATGAACTTACCGGGTTTGGCGGAGCGATAAAAAATATAGGAATGGGTTGCGGTTCGCGAGCAGGAAAAATGGAAATGCACAATTCAGGCAAGCCAAGCGTCAAGGAGAATAAGTGTGAGGGGTGCGGTCTATGCTCGCGCAATTGCGCACATGAAGCGATAACTATTGATAAAGATAGAATAGCTCGTATTTCACATGATAAATGCGTGGGTTGCGGCAGATGTATCGGCGCTTGTTCATTTGACGCCATCCGCGCAAACTGGGATGAAGCAATGGGTACGGCGTGCAAAAAAATTGCTGAATATGCCTATGCGGCAATAAAAGACAAGCAGTCATTCCATATCAACTTTGTCCTGGAAGTGACTCCATTTTGCGACTGTCACTCAGAAAACGACGTGGCAATAATCCCTGATATCGGAATATTCGCTTCGTTTGACCCTGTCGCTCTCGATGTGGCATGTGTCGAGGCCGTAAATAAAGCGCCTGTAAACCGTAAAAGTGTACTCGGCGAAATCCAAAACTTAACCGACGATTATTTTACTTCCATCCATCCGGAGACAAATTGGAAAATATGCCTTGATCACGCCGAAAAAATTGGGATAGGCACGAAAACTTATGAACTGATAGAAATACTATAAAATACAGGAATTAGTGATTTGAAAAGAGGAAGTCCCAAAGATTGTCTTCTATTACACTCTATCTGGAGGAGATTCCTGATATAGAGATAGAGATTATGAGAAAATGCCGTTTTCTACGTTGTTGCTTGCAATACTCAATCAGCGCGTAGTAATATCCAAAATACGCGCTCATGAGCGCATTTTTTCGACTCTTTTTCAGCGGGTATGTTTGTAATAAAGCTCTCTTGCAGCTATTTGACAAACTGTACTAAAAACAACAGGATAATTATGGATTTGAGTATCGCACTTTATATTATGTATGGCGACAAATCCTTCAAGCTTATTTTCAACCCATAATGGATAAATCTTAGATTTAGGCATATCATTGAAAGGTTTAAAACCCCAAAGCTTCAGCGCTGACTCATCAGTTTCTATCTCACTATCTCCCGATTTTCTATCCGTAGTTTCCGATAGCGGATCGAAGCATTGAGCCATTATGCTGCCAAAACTTTCTCCAACTAAAAAATACTTGCTTTCTTTTGCGTTGTATATTACAAGTTTTACTTTGTCAGCCTGTGACGTTTCGCTGAAGAAACCTAAAAGGAAAGTAATCAGGTCAATCTTTTCATTATAAGATATAAGTTTTTGGAGCACATTATGAAGAGCAGCAACAGTGTATGATCTTGAATCCAATTGTTTTATACGCTCATCAGCGGATATACGAAGGTGCCTTATTTCAAGAGCTTTTGAAGCAATATTGCCTAATAACTCCATGAAATTCAATATTTCACGTGAATTATACTTTTCCCATAGACCTACGCAAAACAGACGATAGCTTTGTTCATTTGCGATTGTACATGTTATCGGTAATATGAAAATTGACATTCCACTATTCTGTTCTTGAAAGCTCAAGCCAAGTTTTTTTGCATCTTCCGCATTATAGAACACTGGCACCGGAGAAATCATCTTTGAAGCAAAAATGCCGCTCCTTCCAGGAGTGCCCAAATTATCTCCCTTCAGAAGTTCAAGTGAAACTCCGTCATCAATATAAATTGCAATTTTTTGAGGGAAAAGACTTTCAACAAGAACGCCGCGTAAAAATTCTGCGTAATAATCTATGCTCATGGGTTCAAAAATCGAAGCCAGAGTGTTTTTCGTCGCAAGTATCATGTACGACAGCGTTGATAACCGTTCCTCCAATTGAGTCGAGTTTTTTAAAGAAAACCAATGCGCTATAACCTTCAGAAATGGTTTGACTGCCATCAGGAATCCCTGTGACGGGGCTTCTTTTAATAGAACATAAATATTCTCTCCTCTGACATGAAACCTTATTACATTTGTCCATTCTCCAAGCTGAGTTATGACCGGGATTGAAAAATTATCGCAATAAACCTTGTGAATAGAATGTGACTCAGGCGAAATGGACAGCAGTTCTTTTCCTGCGCCTTTAAACATCAATCTGTCCAATTCTGCATTCATTGCCTCAATTACTACAACATCAACATTTTTTATCTCAACTATCAGCGCGGATGATGTAAATTTAGCCAGTTCTTCAGTAAGCTTCTCCCAAAGGCCGCCTTGTAAAATGAAATCAATTTGCTCGCAGATGCTCTCTCTCATAAAATGGACATCTCCTTTATCTCTGTCGCTTAGTTGATGGAACTATGTGTAAATTCAAGATATAATCTATTCTTATGCTAACGCTAATAATAATTTAATCCATAATATTATATATTATCGTATAAATTTCCAGAATTCCAGTATAATTCAATATTGAGTTACAAAATAAATTTGGAGGTTGTTATATGGTGAAATGTAAAGACAATATATTGATACTTGATTTCGGATCACAGTTTACCCAGTTGATAGCAAGGCGTATTAGAGAATTGAAAGTATACAGCGAAATACTGCCTTGGGATGTTTCCATTGAAAAAATAGTTTCTTTAAATCCAAAAGGAATAATCCTTTCGGGTGGGCCACGTTCTGTATTGGATGAAAATGCTCCTTCAATAAATATAGAACTGCTTGAGACGCAAATTCCGATCCTCGGGCTTTGTTATGGAATGCAGGTATTGGCAAAGTCTCTTGGAGGAAAGGTCGGTAAAGGAGAAAGAGCTGAATACGGGCGTTCCATGCTGTTGAACTTGAATTGCGGGAAACTGTTTGAAGGGCTGAAAAATGAGTTCACTGTCTGGATGAGTCATTGGGACCAGGTTTTGGAACTTCCACCTGAAGCAGTCGTTACAGCAAAGAGTGGTAGTGTTGTCGCGGGGTTTGAGATGTATGGAAGCAGGATTTCCGCTATTCAATTTCATCCAGAGGTATCTCATACCGAAGGCGGAGACAAGTTGTTTTCGAATTTTCTGTTTAGTATATGTGGCTGCAAACCAAGTTGGGATTTGGATTCGTGGCTTGAAAACGAAGTGAGTAGTATATCAGAGAAAATAAGCTCAGGGCATGTTATATGCGGTTTGTCCGGAGGAGTTGAT
>WRBZ01000058.1 GCA_009784305.1 Synergistaceae bacterium | reverse complement strand
TCAAGCAGTGCTTGACATGGTCGCTGATATATAAATACTAGTCATTGTGATACTTGCAATTCCAAACGCTGTGGCATAAACTGTTCATATCTTCCATAGACTCTCTCCTCTCCTGTAAACTTTAAGCAGTTCACAGGGCTTAGGATCGGAACCATTCTCGTATCTGTTAAAATTTGGAAGTCCCCCCAGAGCCGGGGGGTACTAATGATTAATTAAATGTAATTATTAAAACTAAGGAGTCAAATTTCAATTCATGCTGGACTTACGTAAAAAACTCTTTTTCTTTTTTTCAATGGCAGGCTGCAAGCGTCGCTGTGTATATTGCGATCAGAACGCGATAACTGGAAGCCCTGCTCCCGACATAAACGAGGCTCTTGAGCTTGTTGGTTCACTTTCATCTCCAGTTGAACTTTGTTTTTTCGGCGGTAGCTTTACTTGTTTGCCTGAACATGTTCAAATACAGTGGCTGGAGCTTGTGAATTCTTGTCCTAAAGGCAGTACTGTTCGTTTTTCAACTCACCCTCAATGTATAACGGATAAGACGATCTCTGTCATTTCCAAGTATCCTGTATCCGTTGTTGAACTTGGAGTGTCCTCGCTTGATGACAATGTTCTGAAACTGGCAAACAGGGGATATACATGTAATGAAGTGTTGAATGTCATATCGCTTTTATTTAATAATAGCTTTGAAGTGTGCGCGCAAATGATGATCGGATTGCCGGGACAAACGCTTAACAGCTCTTTCCATGATCTCTCTCTATTGGATACGGTGCGCAAAGTCAGAAAAATGAGCCTCAGAATCTATCCTTGCTTAGTATTAAAAGGTACGTACCTTGAAGAATTATTCAAAGCAGGAGAATTTATTCCATTAGAAATCGAGCAGGCAGCGGAACAGGCCGGAGAATTGATTCATAGCGCGCTTCTTCGTGGTTACGAAATATGCAGGATAGGACTTCAGGAAACAAAAAGTCTTTCTCGATCCGTTGTTGCAGGGCCACACCATCCAGCGCTTGGGGAAATGGCTTTTTCATGTGCTCTTGCAAGGAAATTGTATATGGATTCAAAAGACGGGGAATGGGTGATTCAGCGCAGGTATATATCACAAATGACAGGACACGATAAGCTTGGAATAAAAAAGCTTTCTTCACTGTCCGGACTACAAATTGAAGATGTAATGGCAAGACTGAGAATTAAGGACTAAAAGACAACTCTCAATTTAAAAGAACTTTTTTTTGTTCGTCCTCATCCAGTTCAAGATACGATTGCGGGTTTATTGTAACTCTTGTTGACGGATGAAACCCAAGCGCGCTCATTCCTTTCGCTATCCTTCTGATCCCAGCTCTCATTCTTTCCTTAGGAAGGGAAGTTATGCTTAATCGAAACATACAAGCTCCAGCGCCTCGTGAAAAAAATGAATCTCCCGGAACAAATGCTACCTGCTGTTCCAAGCATTTTTCAAGTAACTGCCTCGCGTTGAGGCCTTCAACTTTGACCCACGCATATAGCCCTCCCTCAGGTTTTGTGTAAATGGCAGCTTTTGGAAAGCTTTCTTTTATTGTAATGTCCAGTAAGTCTCTGCGTTCTTTGTACAGTTCGACCAGCTTTTTTATATGATTCTCGATGTCATATTTCTCCAAATAGCTGTCAAGGACATATTGGTCGAGAGTTGAAGAATTCAAGTCACTTGCGCGTTTAATATTTCGAATATGCTCCATAATCTCACTGCTTGCCCCTACCCATCCCAAGCGAACTCCCGGGCAGAATATCCTTGAAAAAGAACCAATCAGGATAAATTGACCTTTCTTATCCAATGAACCAACTGCAGGGAAGTGTTTTCCCTCAAAACGAAAATCTGAAAATGTTACATCCTCAGCCACAACAACATCAAAACCTGATATGGTTTCAATAAATGCTTTTCTGCGTTCCATGCTCCATGATTTTCCGGATGGTCGCATGAAATCCGGGCATATGTATACGAACTTTACTTGTTTTTCTTTCCTGAGAGCGGCTTCTAAATCTTCGATCAGCATTCCCTCTTCATCAGCCTCTATTTCAACAAATTTAACGCCATAGTTAAAAAAAGCCATTAAAACAGAAAGATGTATTGGCGGTTCGTATAGTACGACATCTCCTTCATTTATGAATAGTTTCCCCAGTATATCAATCCCCTGCTGTGAGCCGGTTGTAATGCAAATATTCTTATGACTGTATTCTGTCTTAAACTTTTCGTTTGTTCTTTGGGCTATTTTTTCACGAAGAGGATATATACCTTCAGACAGTGAGTATTGTAAAGCCGTATCCTCCCAGCGTATAAAAGCGTCTTTTGCAGCTTCCTCAATATCTCTTAAAGGGAAAAGCTCTTTTGCCGGTAAACTGCTTGCAAACGATATGAGACCGGCATCCAGCGGCACTTCCAGCCTTTCTCTTATCTTACTTGTCCTAATCTCTCTTATTCTGTTTGCAAATAAAAATCTCATTTTTATCACCTCGTCAATAATTCTTTGGCAGTATACATTCGTATACGAACGCGGGAGGAATATTTCGCAAAACAAAAGATATTTTTATTGACCCAAATCTCTTTTCAAATTCTTTTCTCATTGCATGTGAATATTGGTATGCTACAAATTTCCCATCGCTTTTCAGACATTTCGTTATCCCATCTAATATATTATCGGCTGTCTTACGAGGAAGAGCGGTAAAAGGCAAACTTGAAAGTATACAGTCTACTTTTTGCAGTCCAAGTGATTCTATTGTTGCAGATAAATCTTCGGCGTTACTGTGTAAGGTCACTTTAAGTTTTTTGTCAAAATTGCCGTTAGTTTTTATCATTGAGCGAAAATTTTCGTCAATTTCAAATACCAGCAACCTTCCGGATTTCATTTTTTCTGCAATCTTATAGGTGAAAACACCGGTTCCCGCTCCTAATTCAACTATGGAATCACATTCATTCCAACTCACTTTGTTCAACATTGCGTACATTAGATATTTTGAACTTGGCGTAACACTCCCAATTTTAGAAGGAGCGTAAATAAATTTTTTAAAAAAAATAAATTTCTCATATACCTTTGGAGAAATATATTTATTTAACGATAGTTTATTTCTTTTAAGCATAGTAGATTTCCTTTCATTTTTTTGTTTTTTTGATAAACTAAAATACAAAGGAGTGAAAAAATGAACAATAATAAACTTCAATCAAAAATTAGGGAACGATTAAGCACTATGCCTGAAAAAGCGCGGCGAGTTGCTGAATATTTGCTCATTAGTCCCTTGGAAATAGCTTTTCTTTCAATAGGAGAAGTGGCGGAAAAACTAAACGTATCCAAAGCTCAGCTTGTTAGGGTCGCAAGAATGTTGGATTTTAACGGTTACGCAACCCTTAAGGAAGCAGTGAAAAGCAGTGTTGTAAGCCAACTTGCTCCTTCTTCTCTCATAAAACATGAATCAAAAAGCAACATCCTAAGCAATATCTGCCGCCTTGAACATGCAAACATAGATGAAACATCAATTAATCTAAGTTCAGAGGATATAACGCAATTCTGTAAAAAAATAAATGATGCCGATGTAATATACTGCGTAGGTTGGGGCATTTCCGCGTTAGTTGCTGAAAACTTATATACCCGCCTTTTGGAACTGGGGCTTCGCGGCGTTCTGATGAAACGCGGCTCCACAGCGCTTATAGAACAGGTACGTGCAGTTAATTTCTCTGACTTAGTCATTGTTTGCGAATTGCCAAGCTATGTAATAGAAGTTACGGAGTCCATAAAACACGCCCACGAAAAGGGCGCCCAGGTAATAACAATAACGGACAGTCCGGCTGCTCCTGTTTGCCAGTATTCTGATGTCCAGTTATACGTAAGTGACAGCACAACCACTTTTGGAAGCAGTATAGTAAGCGCTGTTTTTCTAATTCATGTTTTAACTTCTGTACTTGCATCCACACTTGGGGAAAAGGTACAGACTGCACTGAAAGCCCAGCTTGAAGGGCTAAACGACGTTCGGGTCTATCATCCCACCTACGGATTGAAGTATTGACATCTTTACGAATATAATAAAGTTGAGAATTAAAGGCAAACGTAAAAAAGGCAACAGTCTTTGTTTTAATTCTCTGCTTTCTTCTCTCCACTCTTAACACTTATCTTCAGTTCTTCAAGCCTCTTATCTTCCACCACAGTTGGCGCTCCGGATAACGGGCATCTCGCATGTTGATTTTTCGGAAAAGCTATAACATCACGTATGGATTGTTCTCCGCACAATAGCATAGTGATGCGGTCGATCCCAAAAGCTATTCCTCCGTGCGGAGGTGTTCCGGAAGCTAACGCGTCGAGCAGGAATCCAAATCTTTCTCTCGCTGTTTCCGAAGTGAAAGCCAGCGCGGAGAATGCTTTTTCCTGAACCTTCGGGTCATGTATACGAATGGAACCTCCGCCGATTTCAACACCGTTAAGGACACAATCGTAAGCGCGGGATCTCACATTTCCAGGGTCTTTATCCAATTTATCAAGGTCATCGAGGTTCGGAGAAGTAAAGGGATGGTGAACCGCCGACCACCTTTTCCCTTCTTCGTCCCATTCGAACAGCGGGAAGTCGGTCACCCACAATAATTCCCATGCATTCTCTGCGATAAGGCCGTGCTCTTTAGCTAATTCCAATCTCAGCGTTCCAAGACGTTCGCATGTTTTGCGACGGTCATTCCCAGCTATCACGAATAAAGCATCGCCATCCGCTATATTTGATATTTGTATTAATTCTTCAATTTCCGAACTTTTCAGAAATTTGACGAGCGCTCCCTTGATCTCGCCATCTTTGAACTGGAACGCTGCTAAGCCTGAGGCTCCTAATTTTTTTGCACGCTCTTCAATTGTTGTCAATTCTTTCCTCGATAAAGAAGCCCCGCCCGGCAATGGTAATGCGCGGATCACGCCGCCTTCTGACAGGATTACTTTGAAAGGCTCAAATTCCGCTTTGGAGAATACGGGAGCTAAATCGGAAAATTCTATCGGAATACGTAAATCCGGCTTGTCGCTCCCGTATTTATCGATAGCTTCCCAATAACTCATCCTTTTAAAAGGCGTCTTTATATCTAATCCGAGTATTTTTTTAAATAAACCGGACATATACCCTTCAATCAATTCCTGTATATCTTTTTCCGTAATATAACTCATTTCAATATCAAGCTGAGTGAAATCGGGCTGCCTATCAGCTCTTAAGTCCTCGTCCCTGAAACATCTCACTATTTGATAGTATTTATCGAATCCGCTTATCATCAATATCTGTTTAAAGATTTGAGGCGATTGGGGCAGAGCATAAAACTCACCCGGGTTTACCCTGCTTGGGACAAGGTAATCACGCGCGCCTTCGGGCGTTGCTTTTGTAAGCATTGGCGTCTCAATTTCCACAAATTCTTTTGAATCAAAATATTCCCTTGTGAAAGCAGCTATTTTACTTCTCACCCTTATGTTACTCTGCATACGATCTCGGCGAAGATCGAGATAACGGTATGTCAAACGCAGGCTCTCATCAACTGCATCAGTTTCATCCCCTATCTCAAATGGCAGCGGTAAGGCTGGAGACAGCAGAAGAAAATCATTGGCTATAAGCTCTACATTTCCCGTGCTGATATTCTCATTTTCTGTACCTGCAGGCCTTCGTAAAACTTTGCCTCTAACCGCTATTACATATTCGCTGCGGAGGGATTTCGCGCGTTCATGAACGTCGCCGAATTCAGGGCTGAAAACTATTTGCAAAACGCCTTTATAATCCCAGAGCTGAATGAATATTATTCCTCCCAAGTTTCTGTGGCATCGGACCCAGCCATTTACAATAATTTCTTTACCATCTGACTGTTCGTCAACTGTTCCGCAAAACTGTGTCCTTTGCCATGCCGCATCAAAATATTCACTTTTGCTCATTACTTTAACTCCTTATTTTCTGAGGTAATTGACTATATTATCTTCGCCTACTAATTCCTGGCTACCCATCTTCAAGTCTTTGATTGATACGTTGTTCATCTTGATTTCTTCCGGTCCTATTATACAAGCGAAACGGGCGCCGCTGTTATCCGCTAATTTCAGTTGAGTCTTGAAACTGCGGCCGGCTAAGTCCATCTCAGTCGCGATAAAACTTTTCCTTAGTTTCATAGTCAGATTATATACTGCTTTTCGAACTGTTTCATCGTTTGAGTCAAAAGAAATAACATAAACTTTGGGTTTGGGTTCTTCCCCGAAGGAGCAGTTTTGCTGTTCCATGACCAAAGCAATGCGTTCAATTCCCGCTGCGAATCCAACTCCATGCAAACGCGGCCCTCCAATGGCCTCAGATAAATTATCGTATCTGCCTCCACCGCAAACAGCGTTTTGTGAGCCC
>WRBZ01000057.1 GCA_009784305.1 Synergistaceae bacterium | reverse complement strand
TCTTGCGAAGCGGTTCCAACAGCGAACGTTCAGGAGTATCGGACGTAATGTCCTTACGTTCCTGAATGCTCATGAATCTTCGAGCGTGAGTATAGGGCTTAAACTGTTTTATCGACATATATTTAGTCTCCTTCCAGCCTAATTAAATGCTTGCCCCTTCAAAGAACTCGATTCGCTGCCCCGCTGCGAGGCTTACCATCGCTTTCTTCCAAGAACGAGTCTTCCCTTTGAATGCTCCCATACGCTTTGGTTTAGGCTTCACGTTCATTGTGTTGACCTTTTCAACCTTAACCTTGAAAATTTCCTCAATGGCTTTGCGAACCTGAATCTTATTAGCCATTGAATGAACTTCAAACGTATACCAATTCTCCTCCATCATCCGGCTGCTCTTTTCAGTTACTATCGGACGGATTATTATGTCATGTGATATAAGTTTCATCCCGCATAGACCTCCTCAAGCTTTGTAATTACCTCAGGAGTAACTATCAAAGTCTTGGAATTCAAAATATCGTATACATTTATATTCCCAAGATTAATAACCTTTGCTCCTTCGATATTGCGCGATGAAATCCTGACATTGTCGTTTCCCTCCGGTACAATAACAAGAGGTTTTTGCGCTTTTACAGCCTCAAAAAAACCTCTCATAGTTTTAGTTGAAGGTTTGTCAATATCAAATGATTTAACAACAGTAAACAAAGACTCCTGAACTTTCATCGAAAGCGCGCTCCTGATAGCAAGACGGCGAACTTTCTTATTGACCTTCTGTGAATAATCACGAGGATGCGGCCCATGAGCCACTCCGCCTCCAACCCAAATAGGAGAGCGGTTGCTTCCGTGACGCGCGCGTCCGGTATGTTTCTGACGCCATGGCTTTTTACCTCCGCCGCGCACATCACCGCGGGTTTTCACGGAATGAGTACCCAAACGGCAGTTCGCGAGATGAGCAACCACGACTTGATGCATGGCCGGAACATGGATAAATGAACCAAAGACAGCATCCGAAAGGGTCATCTCCCCTGTTTCCAAACCTTGAAAATCAAATATTTTAACTGTCGGCATATCGTCCACCCCTACTTCTTCTTATAGAGGGTGACCAGGCTGTTGCGCGCTCCGGGCACCGCCCCTTTGACAAGGATGAGGTTATTCTCGACATCGACGGCTACAACTACAAGGTTTTTAACCGTAACTCTCTCGCTCCCCATATGTCCTGGCATCGTTTTTCCCGGGAATACACGACCGGGATACGAAATCGATCCGCTTGAACCGGGACGGCGATGGACTACCGACGTACCGTGCGACTGTTGAGCGCCTTGGAAGTGATATTTTTTCACAACTCCGGCAAACCCTTTTCCCTTACTGACTCCGCTTATGTTTATAGCTTCTCCGGGCTCAAAGATATCTGCTTTGATCTCTTGCCCTACCTCATAGCCTTCCGTTGTAGACATGCGAAATTCCTGCAACTTCTTTTGCGGAGCGACGCCTGTTTTGTCAAAAAAGCCCTTGAGGGGTTTGGACAGCTTATAAGGTTTTGTTACCGCCTTAAAGCCGAGAAGAACGGCGGAGTATCCGTTCTGTTCGGGGGTACGGATGGCAAATACAGAGCAAGGCCCAGCCTCAATGATCGTTACAGGAACTACTTGCCCCTGCTCGTCAAATACCTGCGTCATGCCTACCTTTCTCCCCAGAATCCCAATACTCATATAAATTCCCCTTTCGAAAAACAATTTACAATTCACTATTCACAATTAAAAAATGCTTGCTTCCTTGTTTACTTGTTTATGCCATTTAAAGCTTAATTTGAATGTCTACCCCCGAGGGTAAATTCAGCTGCATTAACGCGTCCATTGTTTTCTGTGTCGGGCTCAGAATGTCAATGAGACGCTTATGTGTCCTCATCTCAAATTGCTCCCTCGCATCTTTATCTTTATGGGGAGATTTAAGGATCGTCACCTTGTTGATTTCCGTAGGAAGAGGAATGGGACCCGATACCGTAGCCCCGCTCCTCTCCGCTGTTTCCGCTATTTGCAGCGCTGACGAGTCAAGAACTCTATGATCAAACGCTTTGAGGCGAATTCTGATTTTTTTTGACACGATTTATATACCCTTATTTCAAAATTTTCGTGACAACACCGGCGCCAACTGTATGTCCGCCTTCACGTACGGCAAAACGGAGCCCCTCTTCCATAGCTATGGGAACTATCAGTTCAACCGTGAACGTTGCGTTATCCCCCGGCATAACCATTTCCACGCCTTCCGGAAGCTCAATACTTCCCGTAACGTCTGTTGTACGGAAGTAGAATTGAGGCTTATATCCTTTGAAGAATGGCGTATGGCGTCCGCCCTCATCCTTTTTCAGTACGTAAACCTCCGCGTAGAATTTCGTATGAGGAGTTACGCTGTTCGGCTTGGCAAGCACCTGGCC
Organism: Synergistaceae bacterium; assembly: GCA_009784305.1. Taxonomy (GTDB): domain Bacteria; phylum Synergistota; class Synergistia; order Synergistales; family Aminobacteriaceae; genus WRNQ01. The sequence continues at coordinate 3,984 of WRBZ01000057.1, read as the reverse complement.
GCGCTCGACTTCGTCCTTGTCAACTCCGCGAAGGAGGACTCCGACGTTATCTCCCGCTTCCGCAAAGTCAAGTATTTTACGGAACATTTCAAGCGATGTGGCTATTGTCTTTTTGACATCTTCCTTCATACCAATGATGGCAACTTCTTCCATCGGCTTTATTACACCGCGCTCAACGCGTCCGGTAACGACTGTTCCTCTCCCCGTGATAGTGAACACGTCTTCGACGGGCATAAGGAAAGGCTTATCGATGATTCGCACAGGCGTAGGAATATGTGCGTCACATGCCGCCATAAGCTCCCAAATGCATTTGCTTATCGGATCATCTTCCTTACCGTTTCCATCTTCCATGACTTTAAGAGCTGAACCGCGAACAACGGGTATGTCATCTCCGGGGAATTCATATTTGCTGAGAAGCTCCCGAACTTCCATTTCAACAAGATCAAGAAGTTCAGGGTCATCGACCTGATCTGTCTTATTCATAAAAACTACAAGAGCGGGCACGTTGACCTGACGGGCAAGAAGCACGTGCTCACGGGTCTGGGGCATCGGACCGTCTGCCGCGCTGACGACAAGGATTGCTCCATCCATCTGGGCGGCTCCGGTTATCATGTTCTTTATATAGTCCGCGTGACCGGGGCAGTCGATATGTGCATAATGACGATTCTCGGTTTGATACTCAACGTGAGCGATATTGATAGTTATTCCGCGCTCGCGTTCTTCAGGAGCCTTATCTATCATTTCGTACGCTGTAAAATCAGCCCATCCCCTTGTAGCAAGACACTTAGTTATAGAAGCCGTTAAAGTCGTCTTGCCGTGGTCAATATGACCAATCGTTCCAATATTAAGGTGTGTCTTATCCCGCGAAAATTTTTCCTTTGCCATTTGTTACTTCCTCCTTTTGAATTACTGAAATTTTATTTTTTCTATTATTTAAAATTATCCTCTTAGTATTTTTTCAGCCACTTCGACCGGCGCCGGCTCATAGTGATCGAATTGCATCGAATATGTGGCGCGCCCGCTCGTCTTACTGCGCAAATCAGTTGCATAGCCAAACATGGAAGAAAGCGGAACATAACCATGAATAATACGGGCGTTTGCCCTTACGTCCATTCCTTCAACACGTCCTCTGCGTGAAGATATATCCCCTATTACATCGCCGAGGTAAGCCTCGGGAGTAACGACCTCAACCTTCATTATCGGTTCCATAAGGACCGGAGAAGCTTTTTTCATAGCATCTTTGAAAGCCATTGAAGCGGCAATACGGAAAGCCAGCTCTGAGCTGTCCACTTCATGATAACTTCCACCTACAAGGGTTATCTTCAATCCTATGACCGGATAACTTCCGAGAACGCCTGTCTGAACAGCCTCTGCAAGCCCTTTTTCCACTGCGGGGATATATTCCTTTGGAATCATTCCCCCAACTGTCTTATCCTCATATTCATAGCTCTTTCTATCCTCAAGCGGTTCCATTTCAATAACAACATGGCCGTACTGGCCTCGCCCACCCGATTGACGGATATACTTTCCTTCCGCAGACGCGCTTTTTTGAATAGTCTCGCGATACGCGACCTGTGGACGCCCGACTTTTACATCCACCCCAAACTCACGTTTAAGCCTGTCAACGATTATCTCAAGATGAAGCTCTCCCATCCCGGAAATAATGGTCTGACCGCTTTCCTCATCGCTTCTTACTATAAACGTAGGGTCTTCCTCGGAAAGAGCCGTCAGTCCCTTCGTAAGTTTTAGCTTATCTGCCTGAGTCGCAGGTTCAACTGAGAGAGAAATCACCGGATCAGGGAAAGTAAGGTTTTCGAGGACAACTTGTTCATTTTCGCGGCACAAAGTATCTCCGGTACGTGTTAATTTGAGACTTGGAACCGCCACTATCATTCCGGCTTCCGTCTCATCGATGTCCTCGCGCTTATTGGCGTACATCCTCAATATGCGCCCAACTCTTTCCCGCTGCCCGGAAGTTGAATTATAAACCATGGTTCCCTTTAAGAGCCTTCCGGAATAAACTCTTACAAAAGCAAGGCGTCCAAGAAATGGATCAACGGCAATTTTAAAAACCAAAGCTGAAAGAGGTTCTTCAACATCGCATTGAAGCTCGATGATTTTACTCTCATCATAAGGCGAACGTCCTGTAATGGGCGGAAGGTCCGCAGGACTCGGCAGATAATTCGCAATTGAATCAAGCAGTAATTGGATGCCTTTATTTCTGAAAGCCGACCCGCATATGACCGGAACCAGCTTCATAGAAATAGTACCCTCGCGTAAAGCTTTCTTTATCAGTTCAGACGATATTTCCTGGCCTTCCAGGTATAAAGCCATTACATCTTCATCAACATCGCAGAGAATCTCAAACATCAGTTCCCGGGCCTTTTTAACTTCTGCTGCCATATCGAGGGGAACAGGTCTGACTTCGGGCGTTGTTCCGAGTTCGTCGCGGTAATAAACAGCTCTTGTTTCAACAAGATCTATTACCCCGATAAAATCCTCTTCCGACCCTATCGGAAGCTGAATAGCAATAGGCCTTGCTCCCAGCCTTTCCTGTATATCATTGATTACTCCCTTAAAATCCGCTCCTATGCGATCCATCTTATTCACAAAAGCTATACGCGGGACACGATATTTGTCCGCCTGCCTCCATACCGTTTCCGACTGCGGTTCCACCCCGCCAACAGCACAAAAAACGGCAACCGCGCCATCAAGTACGCGCAATGAGCGTTCAACCTCAACTGTAAAATCCACGTGCCCGGGTGTATCAATCAGATTAATAAGAAACCCTTTCCATTCGCATGTTGTAGCAGCGGAAGTTATTGTTATTCCGCGCTCACGCTCCAGATCCATCCAGTCCATTGTCGCTGCGCCTTCATGGACCTCTCCCATTTTGTAGTTACGTCCGGTATAGAAGAGGATCCTTTCGCTCGTAGTCGTTTTTCCAGCGTCAATATGGGCGGCAATTCCTATATTGCGAAGTTTCGTTATATCCAAAATCGCACCTGCTGTTTCTTAAAAATTACCAACGATAATGTGCAAACGCCCTATTGGCTTCCGCCATTTTGTGCGTATCCTCACGTTTTTTTATCGAACTGCCCTCATTTTTGCATGCGTCAATAAGTTCCCTGCTGAGCCTGTCTTCCATCGGCATCCCTTTTTTCCCGCGGGCAAAATTGATTATCCAGCGGATTGAAAGAAGCTCCCCTCTTTCAGGCGGAACTTCAACGGGGACTTGATAAGTAGCTCCTCCGACACGACGCGGACGAACTTCAATCTGCGGAGCAACATTGCCCATAGCCTTTTCAAAGACTTCAAAAGGCTGCATGGAAAGTTTCTCAGCAGCTTTATCAAGCGCAGTGTAGAAAATTCTTTCGGCTATACTCTTTTTGCCCTTATACATAAGGCTTGCAATGAATTTTGCGGCAGCCTTATTTCCATATTTTGTATCCGGCGTGACCGGACGTTTCCTCACATGTCCTTTACGTGGCACTTACGTTACCTCCCTTAAGCCTTCGGTCTGCGCGCGCCGTATTTTGAACGGCTGCGTTTTCTCTTGTCGACACCACCGCAGTCAAGGGTACCACGAATAATATGATAACGTACACCCGGAAGGTCCTTCACACGACCTCCACGAACAAGCACAACTGAGTGTTCCTGAAGGTTATGCCCTATACCGGGAATATAAGAAGTTACCTCGATCCCATTTGTCAAACGAACACGCGCAACTTTTCTAAAAGCTGAATTGGGCTTCTTCGGTGTTACCGTATAAACCCTCGTGCAAACTCCTCTTCTGGCTGGGTTGCCCTGAAGAGCAGGCGCACTCGTTTTTCGTTTTTTCTCGCTTCTCCCCATGCGAACAAGTTGATTAATTGTCGGCACAGAATCTCCTCCTTTAAGTTATTCTTCTAAGTTTTAGCCTCCTAAAAAAGGAGACAATACCCCCACATGAAAATTGACACTCGGACATAATATCAAAAAAAG
>WRBZ01000056.1 GCA_009784305.1 Synergistaceae bacterium | reverse complement strand
TGACTGAGCTGTCTCCAATAACCGATCAATAGTTCCGAATCAATTTTAACCATTTTGTATTCAGGGTTCCATAAAATCTCAACGCTAAGGCGAATTTTTCCCCTGCCAAGCATTGAACGCATTTTTGAAATTAAAAGAGGTTCAAAATAGGAAAATTCACGTGGCAGCCTGATGCTTATTTCCTGATAACGGTGATTCACTGATGATATTTCAAGTTTCAACGTTCCCCATGGATAATTCTCGGATATGCTGCTGAATCCGGTCATACTTAATAGTTCTTTATTCACCATATTTTTCCTCCATATCGCTTAACGCTTTCGTCAATGTTTGCGTTAATTCTTCCCTGGCCTCTTTTGAGCTTTTTCCGATATCTTTAGGCGGATAAACAGCTTCACCGAAAAAGAGGCGGATTTTTGCAGGTTTGACCCATACAGCGCCGCTTGGCATAGCTTTAAAAGTTCCCGAAACGTAAGCAGGGATTATAGGGACTCCGGATTTTATTGAAATAAGAGCAGCTCCACCCTCTAAAGGCTGTAATTTTCCATCCAAAGAACGAGAGCCTTCTGGAAATAAAATAACCGATTCCCCCTCCTGAAGTAGATTCAAAAAGCCCTTCAACGCTGCGGCAGCAGCTTTGCTGTCCTCCTGCAATACCGGGATCGCTCCTAATATACGAATGATTCTACCGAAAAAAAATGGACGAAATAGCTCGTCTTTTGCAAGATATTTGAGTTGTCTTGGAAAATTTGCGCCGACAAGCACCGGATCAAGATTGCTGCAATGGTTTGCCGCAACTATATATCTATCGCTGACCGGTAAAGGAACTTCCCACTTTACGGATACCCTGTTATAAATTATAAATAATATCCTGAAAAAATTCTTAACAATTTGGTAAAACAATTTTGCGGCCATATAGATTTATCCTTAAATTATGTTTTTTAACGCAACAGGTATTGGTTCAGTAAAGGTGTTAATATTATGACGTACAAGACGTCAAATTGGAATAACTAATTCCAATTCAAAAAAATATTTTAAACATGTACTGGGGAGTAAGAGATTCTAAGAGATTCTTGACATGGCAGAATAATTAACATATATTAGATATAGTAAATTATGTGAATTATAATGCTCATTCTAATAAAAAAGAAGTTCCTTAATTGATGCACTGAAAATAAAACCGGTGACCGGTTTTGTCTTAAATCAAAAAAAGAGGTGAAAGGAATGAAATTATTGAAGGTAAGTTTTGCTTTATTGTTTGTTGTTGGGTTGTTTTTCTCTTCCGTTGCGGAAGCTGCTGCCCCGATTAAGGTTGGTCAGATTACTTCTCTGACGGGTGATCATGCGGCGTACGGTCAGGCGGAGAATAATTCAGTAGCGATGGCTATTGAAGAGATCAACGCTGCAGGAGGAGTATTAGGGAGAAAAATTGAGATAATAGTATACGACAACAGATCTCGTTTGGAAGACACTGTGAATGCAGCTCGCCGTCTGATTGAGGAAGACAAGGTATGCGTTATCATTGGCCCCCACGGGAGCGGGATGCATATATCATCACATGCAATCGTTGATAGGGGACGAGTTCCCCAAGTTGGAACACTCCCAACTAATCCTCTGGTTACTGTTGACGAGAACGGTAAGACGCGGCCATGGAACTTCCGCATTTGTTTCCTGGATCCCTATCAGGGCTCTGTCATTGCTTATTTCACTACCAAGAACCTGGGAAAGACAAAGGCTGCTATACTGTACGATGTCGCCAGCGAATACAGCGAGGGTCTTAGAGAATTTTTCCTTGAAGCCTTCAAGAAATACGGCGGCACTGTCGTAGCTGACGAAGGCTATCGTGGAGGCACTGACGTCGATTTCCGCGCACAGCTCACGCAAATTGCAAATGCGAATCCAGAAGTACTGGTTATCCCTAATCTTGGAAAAGACATGGGGCTTATCGTGAAACAAGCCCGTGAAATAGGAGGATTGAAGGACACCATTATAGTTGGTGGAGACGCTTACGGTGAGTTTATGTGGGAAATAGCCGGTGATGCAATGGAAGGCACTTATTGGGTGAGTCATTGCGCTCCTGACGACGAGACGCTGGCTTCCTATTTTGAGAATTATAGAAAAAAGTTCAACACTGAATGTTCAGAGTTCATGAACGGCGTATTGGCATATGACGTTGCCTACTGGGTTGCTGACGCGATAACAAGAGCCGGAGGCGATGACTCGGCGAAAATTCGCGACGCACTTGCAAATACAAAGGATCTGAAACTGCTCCACGCCACAATAACTATGGATGAACAGCATAACCCGAAAGATAAGGACGCTGTTATACTTATAGCCAAAGGCGGAATGGGACGTTTCTATACAAAAGTCAAGCCTGACTAAAATGTGATCAGAAATTTACAATTAGAAGTATATTGTAATGGGGCGGCTTTAGCCGCCCCATTACTGTTGGTATGGCAGTTTTATAGACACAGATTCGAAGAGAAAACAAACATGCGCCTCGAAGGGTAATAGCGAGAGTTTTTATAGGATAGGATGGTTAAAGATGATATAATTTAAATCAAATATTCGGCATTTTATAAAACAATACTCTCAAAGGGGGAAAACATATGCGGCTTGCTGATCGTTACAGTAAACCACAATCGTCTGAGATGCTTAAAATATTCCTGGCGACAGAAAAAATGGACGGAGTTCTCAACCTCGGAATTGGAGAACCCGACTTCGATACCGAGCATGACATTATAGATGCTGCTGCGGCTGCGGGGAAAAATGGATTCACACATTACCCGCCCACCCAAGGTTATATTGACACCCGTGAGGCAGTGTGCGGTTATTGGAAACGGCACCACGCTCTCGAAAGCGCACCCGAAGAGGTTCTTTTAACGTCAGGCGGCATTCAGGCTCCCTTCTTGGCAATGCAAGCTCTGCTCAATCCAGGTGATGAAATCATACTGATAGAACCATACTTCACCCCATACGCCGTTCAAGCCGATGTATGCGGAGCCAGCCTGATCAAACTCGAGACAAAGGAGGAAAACGGATTTGCGCCGCTTGCTTGCGATCTCGAAAATGCGATAACTCCCCGCACAAGGGTATTAGTCCTGAACTCTCCATGTAATCCCACGGGACGCGTAGTCTCCAGAGAGCGAATGGAAGAAATAGCCGGCATAGCGGAAAGGCACGATCTCTTCGTTTTAAGCGATGAAATTTACGAATCTCTGGTACATAGGGGCAAGCATATATCTTTCGCCACGCTTCCCGGGATGAAGGAACGAACACTTACAATGGGAGGTGTATCAAAAAGCCATTGCATGACGGGTTGGCGTATGGGGTACGCCATAGGGCCGGTCGAGCTGATCAGGACAATGACAGCAATTGCCGCAAGCCAGACTTATGGGTTGAATACCATGACGCAAAAGGCGGCAGCTTACGCAATTACCAACCACGATGCCAAGCTTATTGAAAGAAGGAGCATTTTCGCAGAACGAATGAACTACGTTGCCGGGCGTCTCAACAAGATGAAAAACGTAACATGCGACAATGCCGAGGGAGCTTTTTATCTTTTTCCGAACATCAAAGGCATCGGTATTAAATGCGTGAATCTCGTCTGGAAGCTGCTGGAAGACGCACACGTTGCAACTATTCCGGGTACAGCTTTTGGAAGTAGCGGCGAGGGTTACATTCGCATAGCGTGCACAAGGTCAATGGAAGTCCTGACTCAAGCTATGGACAGGATGGAAGCGTTCTGTGAAAAATTATAAATAATTAAAGGAGGATACCATTATGAGATTAGACAAAGTATCGGAATTCATGGAACAAGCCGGGGTTCCTGGGCGGGATCTTTATGACCTTCCTTCGAGCGAAAAATTATTCCCGGATGGATGCCACTACAGATTGGAGTTTTCTGGAGTGGAAGGGCCGCGAGTCTTGGAAGCCCTGATCAAAGAGCGGCGCAAGCGAAACATTCCTATTCACCGTTTGGTCTCATTCTGCCAGGGTGGCACATTGTTTGACGACGCTGAGCTGAAGGATTTCGCTCAAATGGCAGCCGAGGACAAAATGGAGGTAATAGCTATCCCGGGGCCGAGGGTTGGTTGGGATATCGGCCGGCAGTACATTTCTGTGGAAGGAGCCCGTTGCGGAATGAACCTCCACGGCAGCGACGAGATACGCAAGGTTATAGCAGATCTATTCCGTATGTACGATTTGGGAATGAGGGGATTTATGCTTGTAGACCCGGGCGTTCTGGCTATGGTTAAAAAGATGCAGGAGCAGGGTAATTTCCCTAAGGATATAGCTATCAAACTGTCCGTATGGGCTGGAGTGGCATCCGCAGCAGGAGGAATTCTTGCCGAGCAGCTTGGGGCAAATTCCTTTAACCCAGTCTCCGACCTAACATTTCCGCAAATGGCGGCAATACGCAAAGCGGTTTCAATCCCAATAGATTTTTATATCTGGACGTTCAACTCATACGGTGGGGAAAACCGCATTTATGACGCGCCCGAAGCTGCGCGGATTTATTCGCCATGCTATTTTAAATTCGAACCTGCCGATGGATCGAGTACAACTTATTCTCCTTTCGTTTCCGACGCGGAGCATATTGGCCTTACGCTGAAAAAAGTCAAATGGGCTGAATGGGTTGTGAATCACGTCAGGGAGAATGAACCCGGACTAAAACTTTCGGAACAGGGAGCTTCCGATCTTTTCCTTCCAAAAGTTTAATTTGTAAATAAGGCAAACCACCGGTAACTATGGTGGTTTGCCTGTTCTAAACTGGCCTGTTTATTCCATTCCTTTTTGAGAGGAGTAATTTGAGATGAAAAAAGAACTGTTCGATTACATTGAGCATAATCGGACGGCTATCGAGGAAACATGGAGTGTTTTACATTCCATGCCCGAAACGGCGTTTCTTGAAAAAAGGACTTCCGCCTATCTGGCGGAAGAATTGCGTCAATGCGGTTTTGAAGTAAAAGAAGGATTAGGAGGAACCGGTGTGCTGGGCATTCTTGACAGCGGCCGCCCCGGTCCGAAAATTGGGCTGCGTGCGGATATGGACGCGCTGCTTCATACGAACGAGACAGGCGAAGACATCGCAATGCATACTTGCGGGCACGATGCCAACTGTACAGAAGCGCTGTGGGCAGCAAAGGCTATTTCCGCAATAAAGCCTCCCGAGTCAGGGAAACTCTTCAGTCTCTTTCAGCCTGCTGAAGAATCTTTAGGAGGAGCTTTAGAAATAATCGAAACAGGTGTCCTGAAAGACCTTGATTACCTGATCGGAACACACCTGCGCCCCGCAGAAGAACTGCCGCTGGGCAAGGTTACTCCTGCTATTCTGCACAGCGCATCCGCGAAAGTAGAGGTTTTCGTCACCGGGGAAGAAGCTCACGGCGGACGCCCTCACCAGGGAATAAACGCCATAGAGGCTGCCGTTGGAATAATTCAGGCGATACAGGCGCTTCATCTCAATCCGGCAATTCCACATTCCATAAAACCGACAAAATTTCACTCCGGCTCGAATCCGCTCAATGTTATTCCTTCTTGCGTTTCTTTGTGCTTTGACCTTCGCGCACAGACAAATGAGTTTATGGCTTTACAAAAAGAACGGATTATAAAAATCGCTGAATATATCGGAGAGGCATACGGGGCAAAAGTATCGTGCAAGCCGCATAAAGGCGCGCCGGCTGCGACAATGTGCCCTGAGCTGATCAATATTACGACCGAAGCGATAAAAGACGCGCTGGGTGAGAATGCAGCAATTCCAGCTCAAACAACTTCCGGAGGGGAAGATTTTCACGAGTACGCTGTGGCGATACCCGATTTGAAATCGACGATAATCGGGGTCGGTGCGGATTTGACCCCCGGTCTCCATAAGATATCTATGAAATTCGATCGCGAGGCGATTATTCACGGTATTAAAGTATTGTCTTTAACGGCTTGCCGCTTATTCGACAAGAACATTATTTGAACTCTAAGGACTATATCCTCCCTGCTTGCTTTGCCCTTCAGAGTATACTCATTGGATAGATACACAGTATTGTTAATTAATTAGGAGATAGAAAATGGAAAATAATTTCAGTTGTACCAATCACGAAACAAAAGTAACCAGAATATTAGTTGAGAAAAAAGAGGAATACGCGACGGAAGCCCGCGCCTTAATGTCAGATATCGGCGAGGTGCTGGGAATCTCATCCGTGGAAAAGATTCGCATCGTAAATCGTTATGATATTGAGGGAGCGGATGAAAAGTTAATAGATGACTGTATATGGACTGTTTTTTCCGAAGCACAGATTGATATGGTTTATAAAGAACTTCCAAAAGGATACTCACACATTTTTGCCGTCGAATACCTGCCCGGGCAATACGATCAGCGAGCAGACGCCGCTGAACAGTGCATGGCGCTGGTATCCCAAAATTGCGAAGACTTCTCGAGTCCTGTTGTACG
>WRBZ01000055.1 GCA_009784305.1 Synergistaceae bacterium | reverse complement strand
ATTGTGAATAGCAAGAGCTATCTCCACGCGGCGGTTAGATCAACGGGTGATCCTGCCGTGGTAACGCTGCCGTTGATAAGGAATCTGACTTCATTGATAGGCGGGAAGTTTTCTTTCATCGTATTAACAATACCCGTTATAAAAAGAGAACTTTGTTCTTGTCCTGCGTTTGACAGCATCGGAATAAAAGGTCCGGTGATATTCAAATATAATGTATTGGCATTGCGAAAAATATGTTTTACCAAAACTTCCTTTGAGAACATTTTGCTGGCTGAAAAAAGCTTTTCTATTGTTTCCCTGATTTCCTGTTCCTTTATACTTGATATCAATTCAAATTTTTCAGATATAAGAGTTCCGTCTTTAGGGTATGACAGATTTAGCGCGAGCTTCTTTATATCTGAATTGTCCTGTTTTTGCATTGCGTTTTCAATAGTTGCATTTTCAATGAGATTATTAGCTTCCACAGTCGTAGTAACAATATCTTTTTGTTTTAATATATCCTGCTGATTCAAAAATTTTATTCCCCATGATGTCCCTATGTATCCACCGACAAAGCATAGTAAAATCACTCCGCCCCATGCTAGAATTCTTAACATTAGAGGAGCTTTTGGACGTTCGCCATGTTGCCTTGAATAATCATATTCTGATTCGTTTTCCCAAATGTTCCCTTCGTCATGATATTTTTGGACGCGTTTTGGCATATTATTTCCCCCTCAGATAATTTATTATTCCTAAAGCCATAGCATCAGCTATTTTCTGCTGGTAACCGGAATGAGACAATAATTTAGCTTCATCCTTATCTGTAATAAAGCCGGTTTCAAGCAAAACTGCCGGCATAGCAGCTCCCCTCAGGACAAAAAATGGCGCCTGAGCGACTCTTTTCATGGGCAAACCCGATTGATTCCCTGCTTTATACAGAACTTCAGCAAGATCGGTGCTTTCTATTATTTTATGATTCTGCTGCATATCTCCAAGTATACTCAATAAAAGCTGAGTTTTCCTGTCCGAAGCAGCTGCATTGGTTTTTCCGTCCACTAACTCTCTGTTTTCAAACTTGGCAAGTTCAAGAGCGTCCTTATCCGTTGGCAGCGCCATGAGATAAATTTCAAAACCTCTCGCAGATTTCCCCCTTGGCAGAGCATTCGCATGAATACTAACAAAAACATCAGCATTGTGTTTATTTGCTATTGCTGTTCTTTCATCAAGTTTTAAATAAACGTCAGTCTTTCTTGTCAATTCCACTCTTATTCCCTTTGATTTAAGCGAACTCTCGAGCTTAAGCGCTACAGCCAAGTTTATATCTTTCTCCCGTACTCCGTTTGCTACTGCTCCGGGGTCCTGCCCACCATGCCCCGGGTCGAGAACTACAATGCTATTCTTAGATGGAACATTAACATTACTATTTGCTTTAACATTTTGATCAATCTCAGTTTTAGCCTGAGGTGCTTTATCGTCAAAAATGAATTCTATGAGAATCCTCTTTGGGTTTACAAGCTGTATAGTCTCTGCTCTTAACCACTTTCCTGTGAAAACAAGCGAGCCATTTTCATATTTTGTTTGAATCATACTTTCCGCCTGAGATTTGGTATCATTCGGGAAAATAGTAGAGCTGATAATAATTTTATCCTTTTCTTCCTTCAATACCGGCTCTCTATTCCCGACGCAGGCCAAAACAACACGAACTTTCTGTTGTGTAACACTCCAGCGAATCTCAGAAATTTCAGCCAATGCTTCATTCGGTTTATTTTTGCCTGGGGTTACGCTGACAAGCTCATTATTTTCTGCCGGCCTTTCCTGCCTTACAGAATGACCGCTAAATAAAATGGGCTCCTTACTTTTTTCATTACTGGAAACAGAGGAGCTTGGAGAATCATACTCCATTCTGAATGAAATAATGTCCTCAGGTTTCTTTCCCAAAGCTCTTTGGAACAAATTATTTATACTTCTCTCATCAAGGCATAACGCACCATCTATTTCCCTTGGAATTTCAATCAGAGAGACCAGCATGCTTCCAACTCTTGCAGCAGAAGCGTTTCTTACAATATTTACCGTTAAACTATTATTTGAAATCACAACTTCATCGCCAACAGAATTAATCCTCATATTAAGGATTTGCGCAACGTTATTAAGTTGTAACCAGTATATGGAGTCAATTTTATTAGCCGACAGCTCCCCTATTCTATTTTCACCGGCATAACAGTATACCTTATACAAATCTGAGGCATTGGCAATACTTGCAATCAATAAAAAAAGCGGGAGAAGGAAACTCCACAATTTAATATTTTTTAACCGTGCAAGATCAAGCATCAATACGCTCAACTTCCTCAATGATTATATTCGCCGCCTTTAACGCTTCCGAGCGGCAAACATTTAGATGAAACACTAACCTGTACGTAGCAGGGGCAGTTGAGGTAAATTTCACTCCCTTTTCTTCGCAAGCGGAAATAATATCATTTGTTTTTGAGGCGTCCTTTATCTTTATATACACCATGTTTGTGGGGCGAGCTACATCAAGAGTTTTTATGCCGGCATCGTCAAGCATTTTTTTAACCATAGCGGCATTTGCATGGTCTTCTGCTATTCTGTCGATATTATTATCCAGCGCGTATATTCCGGCAGCCGCAATTATCCCTACCTGGCGCAAACCTCCGCCGATTCTTTTCCTCCAAAAACGCGCTTTTTCTATAAAATCTCTTGTTCCGCAAATAAGGCTCCCAATTGGAGCTCCAAGTCCTTTCGACAAACATATTTGCACGCTGTCAACTAGAGCGCAGTAATCAGATACGCGCTCACCGCATGCGATCGAGGCGTTAAAAATACGGGCTCCATCAAGGTGGACAAACATTTTCTTATTTCTTGCCCAATCGGTGCAAACTTTCATTTCCGAAACTGTCGAAGCCATTCCTCCCCTTCTGTTGTGTGTATTTTCAAGGCACAGCAGTTTTGTGGAAGCTAAATGCACGTTGTCATCTGCCTTAAAAGTAAGCTCCATATCGGAAACAAGAGGAAGGCCTGATTCATCATTTATTTGCTGGCAAAAAGCGCCAGCAAGGATAGAAACCCCTCCGCCCTCATAATTGACTATGTGGCTCTCTCTGCCGGCCATTACGCCAAATCCGTGTATATCATGGGACAAAAGAGCCGCTATGTTGCCCATGGTCCCGGACACCACATACAATGCCGCCTCTTTACCCGTAATATCCGCAGCTTTACTCTCAAGTACCTTTACCGTGGGGTCATCCATAAACACATCATCGCCAACTTCAGCTTTACACATAGCTTCCCGCATCTGCTGGCTCGGAAAAGTTACAGTATCGCTCCTAAGGTCTATAAACATACTATTTTTACCTCCCTAATCAATAATCTCAAACGGGCGTGCAAACCCCTGCCCTTCGGGCACCCCCTTTTAAAAGGGGGCTGATTATATATTTGTCTTTTTCTGACCACTAACCACTGACCACTGTTTTTAAAGTCCGCCGCAAATTCTTGCCCATGGTAAGATATCGTCCGGAACCATTATTCCCATACTGCTGTCGTGAACATTATCTCCATGAAAATCAGAGCCCGCTGTTACATGCAATCCGAATTCTTTTGCTATTTTAAGAATTTCATATACATGAGCCGCTTTATTGGAGTTTGAATAACATTCGATACCCCAAATTCCAAAATCTTTTAATTCAATAACGAGTTTTCTTATTTCAAATATGTCCAAACTGGTTTGCCACGGATGAGCCAGTACAGGAAGCCCGCCATTTTCCCTGATCAGTGAAATACATTTTTCGGGGTCGACACGAAAACGGGAAACATATCCTATAGCGCCTTTTTGAAGATATTTTGCAAATGCTTCCTTTATGTTGGACGCATAACCTTTTTTAACCAATATCCGCGCAATATGCGGACGGGCAATAGTATCTCCTTTTGTTCCATTAGATATTTCATCAAATGAAATATCTACGCCAATACTTTTCAACTTATTGCAAACAGCGTTATTACGCTCTTCTCTACCATCACGTATTTCTTTGAATAAGCTGTTTCCGCTTAACTTGTTGTAATCAAAACGATAACCCAAAATATGCAGTACGTTTGGATATTTTGCTGAAAGTTCAACTCCCGCAATTCCTTTTATTTTATGTTTATTGCAGGAATTTAAAAAGCTTGTAATACCGCATATCGAATCATGATCTGTTAGTGACAATACAGAGATGCTCCTTTTTTTTGCCAGCGAAACTAACTTATCAGTAGTCAAAGTACCGTCTGAAAATGTACTATGAGTATGCAGATCAATTTTCAGCAATCTTATGAGTCCTCAGCCAATATCTGTTCCAAGTCGAAAAGCGTGTATATATCCAACAGAACTATCAATCTGCCGTCCGCCGGTTTAGCCACGCCTAAAACATATCTTCTTTCTCCCGAGTACTCCTGATTAGCGGCTTCTATTTGAGCCTCGTAAATAGTTATGACTTCTTTAACAACATTAACATATACTCCAAAAGTGATCTCATTAAGCGTTATAACAACAATCCTCGCTTCATCAGTCATGGGCGTTGGCGGAACACCTAACTTGAGTTCCATATCAAATACCGGTACTATGGTCCCCCTGAGGTTGATTACTCCACGGATGTAATGAGACGCATTCGGAACACGTGTTATAAAAGGAGGGACTCTGACTATTTCCCTTACTACATTAACATCAAGTCCAAATGTTTCATCCCCTAATCCGAATATCAAACATATTTTCTCTTTCCCCAATAATTCAACATCAACCACATCATTTTTCGATTTTTTCTGTTCATTTTTATTGCTTGTCTGTTGTAAAACCATATCTCATGTCTCCTCTCTTGTTTATATCAATTCGCATTGGCATTAAACTGTCAATTTTCTATCAATGGTATTTGTTTCAATAACCTGATCGATTGTGGAAAATCAGCGTTGAACAATCCCATAGGATCAATAGATTGCTCGGCTAAAAATACGCTTAAATGAAGATGCGGGCCTGTTACCCTGCCTGTAGCGCCCGCCCTTCCTATAACATCGCCGGCATATACAAAAGCTCCAGTTTTTACTGCAATCGAATCAAGATGCATGTATGCAACAACAACGCCATTTCCGGAATCAATGTAAACGCTTTTCCCCGCAAAATAATGATCTCCGGTAAGAATAACGTTCCCCGGATATAAACTGCGCACTCTGGTTCCAACAGCAGCCCTTAAATCAACGCCGCTGTGATGTCCTCTTGGAATATCGTTGTATATTCTTCTGTGTCCATAATCACTTGTCACTTCAAGTTTTTCAAGAGGAGCCAACGCGCGAGTCTGCCACAACTTTTTCTGTGTCATTTTTGTTCTTGCTTTTGCCGTTAATTTTGCTTCGTTTTCTATACGTTTCAATTCAGATTTAGGAGGATTGACCATTTCATGAGCAACGCGCAGCCGGGTCTCCGGATATTTGCGCTCTTTCAATTTTACATCTACAGATTTGTAAACCGGAACATCACCATCATTAATGATAACACTAAACACTAAAGAATAGTCGCTGGCTTTAACTTTATTGACAGCTCCCCCTAAAAGGGCGTAAGAGCGGTAACTGCCGTCAAATTTCAAAATATCCAGCGGGATATCTTTTTCCAACCACTTTACAGAGGACTTAAAAAAAGGTTTGTCTGACGATATCACAGCAAAAAAAGGCTGCCCAATATCGCTCTCTTCTTTATAGTGCAAATTTATTGCAGCGTCGGAACTTTCATTTAAAAATAACAATAATAAAACAATGATGTAAAAACTCTTCAGTATAAATCTCACTGAATCACCTCAATAATCAAGTTTTGAATATGATTATCTTTCATTTCTTCAACGGAAAAAGCGTCAAAATATGATTCAGCTTCCATTATTTTTTCATCATCATTAGCATAAATTTCCATCAGCGGCTCTCCCTTTGATACCTTTTCGCCCTTCTTTTTAAGAACTCTTACGCCTACTTCAATATCAACAAGATCACTTTTCTGTATTCTTCCTCCTCCGAGGCGCTTTACGCATTCTCCGATGCTGCGGGTATTTATTGAAGCAATATATCCGTTTTTCTTGGATTCTATCACGCGGCGCAACGGAGCCACCTTCAAATATTCTAAAGGAGAGGTGCATAAATCACTTACTCCCCCCTGCTCAGTGATGAGTTCCTGAAATTTGCCAATCGCCGCTCCATTGTCAATACTCTCGCGTGCCGCGCTAACTCCGGTATTCAAGTCGGGAGCATTGCCGGAAAGATAAATCATTGCACCTGCGCAATAAACAGTAAGCTCACGAACGTCCGAAGGTCCACGCCCGCTCAAAGTCTCAACTGCTTCAATTACTTCAAGCGAATTTCCAACGTTAACGCCAAGAGGTTGGCTCATATCGCTTATAACAGCAATCGATCTGAGTCCCATGGCTTTTGAGAGCGAAACGAGCTTTT
>WRBZ01000054.1 GCA_009784305.1 Synergistaceae bacterium | reverse complement strand
TCTTTCCAGCGCTATTCTGGATTGGGCTATACATGTCGCGACCAAATCGACCCCGCCGATATTTTTTGCATCCACCGCTGCGGACAATGATTCAAGAGCATTTCTTACTTCATCCAGTTGCCGGGCAGTGACATTGAGCCCGTAGCTTAACGAGCTTCCTATCGGGCTTCTTCCTCCGTAGCCCGCGATGTCGAGAATTTTTTCCTTTAGTAAGTCAACTCCTGTGCCTTTCTTTGCTGATATCGATATTAAATGGCTTTCCGGGAATTTTTCGAAAAGCAGATCTTCGTTGAGTTTCTGTAGCAAGTCAACTTTGTTGATAACAAAAATGTGTGCGCTGTGAAGTAATTTCTCCACCATATCTTCGGAAAGCTCGCTTTGTTCTTCAATCGGCTTGCTTCCGTCAAATACATAAAGGCATATATCTGCCCGTAAAAATTCCTCCTTTGCTTTTTTCACCCCTTCGGCCTCGGCCTCGTTAGCGGGGATGCGTATTCCCGCTGTGTCAATAAGCCTAATCGGTACACCTTTCCATGTTATCGATTCCTCAATGACGTCGCGCGTTGTCCCCGGCATTGAAGTGACTATCGCTCGGGCTTGTTTCACAAGCGCGTTTAAGAGGGAGGATTTTCCAACATTAGGGCAGCCCACTATGGCAACCCGAATGCCTTCCCTGAGTAAGAAGCCGCTTTTACAGCGGTCAAGCAGGTCTTCAAGTTCCATCTTAAGTGTTTCTATTGCGTTTGAGAGTTCATCCTCCGCAACATAGGGCGTATCCTCCTCGGGGAAGTCCAGTCCCACCTCTATTCTTGCCTGTAGATTGAGGATTTCTTCATGTATTTCAACGACGAAACCTGAAAGCTCCCCGTTAAGAGTTCGTGCGGCAGCTTTCAGTGCTTCCTCACTGCGCGAGCGAATAATACCAAGCACTCCTTCCGCTTGGGACAGGTCAATACGTCCATTTAAAAAGGCTCTTTTTGTGAATTCCCCCGGCTCCGCTATGCGGGCTCCCGCGCGAACCAACAATTCAAGACAGAGCTGAGAAACAAGAGATCCTCCATGAGTGTGGATTTCGACTAAATCTTCGCCGGTGTAGCTTTTGGGAGAAGCAAAACGTACTGCGAGAACATTGTCAATAACATCACGGGTCACTTTTTCGTTCTTTTCGTCGCCCGACGGTTTATCAAGAAGATAAGAGAGCTGCATCTTTCTCGCTTCAACTTTGTCCAGAGGCTCAGGCGTTTGGAGAATTTTTGCCGCAATCTCGCAAGCGTCCTCGCCTGAAACTCTCACTATGGCTATCCCCGCTTCACCCCAAGCTGTCGATATTGCCGCTATCGTGTCCTGCTTCATGGAATTTACCTCCTGCTTACAATTGATAATTAAAATCCGTTTTGAATTTATAATTTATATATATCACTTTTATAATCCCCATATCGCAATATCGTAATGTCCGGCTTTTTTAAGGACTTTATCGTATTCAAGAATTAGAGTGCGTCCGGATTCTATGGCAATGCAGGAAAGTCCGGCTTTGAATATATTTTCAATAGTATCCGGGCCTATCGTAGGCAAATCATAACGTTCATCCTGATCTGACCGCATCATCTTTACGACTGTCCCTTTACGTTTTGCCGCTTTTTCGCGCAGCAATAGCCCTGAACGCAGTATCATCCCATCGGTGCCCTCCATAGCTTCAACAGCTACAATAGCTTCATCCGCTACGACCAGGGATTGGCCGAAAGAATGCGGTAGAATAGCCCTGAGTATCTTCTCTCCATATTCAATATCCTTCTTTTCCTCGTTGTTCGGAACGCGGGCTGATATTTGGCCTGCAGGAGCAATGCAGCGGGCGACATAAGAAGCGTATGGGAGCACTTTTATCCCCTCGCTTTCAAACCATGACACAACCGCTCCCAATAGAGAATGGTCATCTTTGCGTGACCTCATAAGAATTTTCAACGATACGGGATCCAGCAATACGGAATGGCTAAATATGCTTCTTTTTGGAACCGTGCCTGCCATAATGATATGATCTACGTTGTTTTCCTTTAGCATCTTCAACGCAAGCGACAGTTTGGGTTTTCCTAAATTAAGGACAGGGTCCGCAAGCCCAGCCATTTTTTCCGGGTCACTGCAAATTGTAAGAGCGACCGGGCGCACTCCCTGCGATAACAATGTCTTCGCGATTTCGACGGGCAAGCTACCCTCTCCGGTTATTATTGCAATCTTCATTATTCTAATTTGCCCTTCTGACAAAATATATGCTTGCAAAAAGAAATACGATATTTGGCAGCCAGGCGGATAAAAAAGGCGCCATATTGTCGGATTCTCCCAGCGCGCGACATAGAGACATCAATAAGTAATAAGCAAAAACAATGAGTACGCTCAATCCAAAGCTTGCGCCGGAACCTGAACGCGCGTGCGTCCGCCCTCCAATAGCTGCGCCGAGTATGGCCAGGACAAGGCATGCCCATGGGATCGATATTTTATAATGAAAAGTCACTAAAAGGGATGATATATTGGTCATTTCCATCATACCGGCATGCTTGATATAAATCCACAATTCCCTGGCGCTCATGTCCAATGGGTTGCGGGTACTGCGTTCAAGGTCTTCAGGAGATAAGCTCAAAGCTAGTTTCTGACGTTCAAATTGAAGCAATAACTTAACATTTCCGCTTTTATCGATCTCATAAATTTGCCCGTCATCAATCCACCATTGCCCATCCTTCCACAAGCCGGAAGAAGCGTTCGATATCCTGATAAGACGGCCGTCATCCCCGAATTCCTGCACAACTATGCCTTCTAAAACGCCTTCTTTAATACTGAGTTTATCGACATAAAAAACCCTGAGGAGCTTTCTATCCCTTTCTTCACGTAAAAACATTTTTTCTTTCACTAATTTTGATTGATTCTTCATAATTTCATATTGCATAAGGTTGTTGGCAGCTAAAGATGTGTAAGGAGTCAGGAATTCTGTCCATAAAAACGTAGCGACGGAGACCATGACAGAAGATATTATTACGGGCCTTAGTATCCTCATAAAAGGGATGCCCATTGACTTAATAGCAATAAGCTCACTGTTGGCGGATAATTTACTGAATCCGAGCAATGCCGCGAGAAGAGCTGACATCGGGAGTGTAAGCCCAATGACTTCCGGTATACGATAACAAAATAGCCTTGAAACTACCCAGAACGATATTCCTCTTTGTATCATCAGGCGGGCTGCCTGGAATAAAAGGTCAGCAGAAACAAAGATCAATGTAAATATCAATATGCCGGCAACAAATGGTTTCGCGATTTCGCTCAGTATCAGCTTATCCAGTATTAAAGGGAATACGTTATTCCTGTTCAAATGAAGATGCCCTCATTTCATAATGATAATAATCAGTTTAGACGATTTTAAATCTCCTTGCAATCCAAACTTAAAGTATTATGTAATAGAAATAACAATTTTTGTAGTTAATAATTATTCACTATTTTAAAAGTATGACGCAAATTTAAATCAAAACACGTTACTAAAGACTCAATTATTGACGCAAAGGTTAAAAAATATGTTGCAACAGCTAAATAAAGGATTGTTTATTATCTCTTTCACTTTAGAATGTACATAATTATTTGCTGGAGGTGTGTGTGAAGTGACAAAAGCTGGTTTGATTGATTTAATAGCGGAAAAGGTTGCTCTTAAGAAGAAAGACATTGCCCCTGTAATAAATGCAGTGTTTGAGTCAATTACCGAATCATTGGCTCATGGGGAAAAATGCACTTTTGTTGACTTTGGAGTATTTGAAGTAAGGAACCGTGCTGCCCGTGAAGGAAGGAACCCTCAGAACCCGAAAGTTATAGTCAAGATTCCTGCGAAAAAAGTTCCGGTTTTCAGGCCAGGAAAAGGTTTAAAAGAAAAAGTCCAAAGCACGGCTCAGAAAAAGGGAGCAGGAAAAAAGAAAAAGTAAACGTTGCAAATTATTTAGTCAATTTTCATAAAAAAGACGCCATAATAAACGGCGTCTTTATTTTTTCGCTTTCATATCCTCGTCAAGCCAGGACATTATAAGGGATGCCAAAAGGTCAGGCCGTCTTTTCGCTTCGTTGCTGACGTTTTTTAATACAGCCGCAGATTCTATTTTACTATTTTCGTTGTTATCGCCGTTTTCTTTTAACATGATTAACCCTCCGCATAATCTTCCAAATAATCCTTCATATTATAATATCAATAACTTGGATATTCAAAAAACTTAGCTGTTTTGTGTTATAATTTCAATCGCTGTGCCCATTATGGCGCATGGTTTCAATTGAAAACCAATAGGAGGTCTGAGTTATGGCAAAAGCAGTTGTTGATAGTGCAGCTTGTGTCGGATGCGAGGCTTGCTTAGGTACTTGCCCGGTTGAGGCAATATCTATAGCAGACGGCAAAGCGATAATTGATGCTGATGTTTGCATTGAATGCGGCAGTTGTGTATCTGCATGTCCGACAAGCGCAATTTCTCAATAGTTAATTGCACTGTTTCAGACATTTCAAAACCAAAAAGCTGAGCAAAATTCAAATTTAAGAATTTGCTCAGTTTTATTTTTTATAAAGTTATTGCGCTACCTTCCGATAAATATATATAAATGGGACCTCACCAAGAATATTTCCCAGGATGGAAATAGGTGTTGGTTTTGTTACTAAAAACAAGGAGGATGTTTAGGGATGAGGATATATCACAACATACCAGCGCTGAACGCTTACAATCAGCTGGCAGCGAATCAGAACGCATTGGCGAATTCGATCAAGAAATTATCTTCAGGGCTGCGAATCAATAATGCAGCGGATGACGCGGCGGGATTGGCAATTTCGGAAAAGATGAGGGCTCAAATCAGGGGCCTCGACATGGCGGCAAGGAACGCTCAGGATGGCATTTCGATGATCCAGACGGCGGAAGGGGCTCTTGAGTCAACAAACTCAATCCTTCAACGAATGCGCGAGCTTTCTGTACAATCTGCCAATGATACTCTCACGCAGCAGGACAGGGAATACATTCAGCTTGAAATCAATCAATTGAGGGATGAAATCAACAGAATAGCTACCGCTACGCAATTCAACAAGAAAAAACTTCTTGATGGCAGCGCGTCCGTCCTTTGGTCCTCAGATTCGCTGGACACGAAACTGTTTGTGAGAGGCGGGCTTCGCCAGATAGATCAGTTCGGGCAGAAGAACGTATCTGAAGGAAATTACAAGGTAACGATAAAAGCGAACCCCGGAGTGTCGCAAGTTCAGAAAAGCGATATCTTTAAAATAAAGCACAAGAATGTTTTGTCAAACCTTACATTAAATAATGACGCTGTAAACCGCGTATCAGTAGATGGCTTGCCACCCGCTGACTACACCATCAAACTTGTTTCCGCCGGCGGCGCAGCTATAACTACAGCTTCCATATTGCAGCATTTCGGCTTTGGAGTTGCTGCTGGCGCGACTTTGACTTCAATCGGGCTTCTGCTTCCGGCTACGGGCATGAATGCTACTACCATGTCAACGCTTTCCGGAACGGCTAAAGTTCTTTTCGAGATAACAAATGTCGATACGCAGAGCAATGTTGTGACCTTCAAGGCAGTAGCCCAGGTTATAACAATCGATGGCAAGACCACTTCATTTGTGACGGAAAACCTTCAAGTGGGGATAGGCGCGGAAGGAGCTTCCGTCAGATGGACAGCGTTCGGAATAGGCGGATCCATGCTTTCGCTGACGGGTGCGCTAACAACAGATATCGCAAATTATAAAGTTGGGGCAAAGATTGTAGCCTCATACCAGAATTCACAAAGCAGTACATATGGGATAAGCGTACAAAATATGGCGGGAAGTATTAACAACAACTGGGACGGATACTGGGGAGACAGTACATATAAATTACCGGATGCGACATACAGGCTAAACTCCGGCCTTGTGACTCAAGACATTCATCTGAGAAACTTCTACCTCAACACGGCAAACGGGTCAGTGCATCAGTCCGACGTAATACTCGGGCTTAACGGTTTCTCAGGAGCCAGCGTTACAACCGGCACGACGTTAGCGTCGTTTAAGTCGACATATGTCGGGCAGACGGCACAGTTGGACACAAAACTCAGGGATATAGATAAGTTCTGGGATGCCAATGGAAGATTTATGTTAGAGGATCCGAAGACACTTACGATAACACAGGGAGACGGAAAAGCAACAACCGTAACTATTTACTCCAATGATACGATGGGAGATCTTGTCCGTAAGTTTAATGACGCTATAGCAAACGGACTCGGACAAGCCGGACTGGTGAAGGATAATGCCATGAACTTCGCATCCTTCGTAACTACTCAAACTCCGAATACCTCAGAATCGGTTATGGGAACGATACTTCTCCGGTCGGCGATAAACGGTTTGGGCGGAACGCTGAACATATCGGGAGATCAGGACTTGATGAACGCGTTGTCGCTGAACGTCATCCAGACACCGGTGGAGAATGAG
>WRBZ01000053.1 GCA_009784305.1 Synergistaceae bacterium | reverse complement strand
TTCAATAATTGCATATACTGGTTTACTTGCCTGTTTAAAGCATCAATCTCTCTCTTATTCGTTGTCGTTGCAGAAATAATTGAGTCCGCCAACTCTTTACTATTATCCGGTCCGTATCCTAATCTCAGAAGGGCTATAGTAGCTATTTTGTTCTGCATATCATCCCTGTTTCCTTCGTTCAGCAGCTTTAAAGCATAGTCTGTGTCTAAAGGAACTCCAAGCCCTGTAGCATATAGCCTTGCAAGAGCGATTCTTGAGTTTTCCCCTCCAAGTTCCACTCCT
The DNA here is from genome assembly GCA_009784305.1 of Synergistaceae bacterium. Classification (GTDB taxonomy): domain Bacteria; phylum Synergistota; class Synergistia; order Synergistales; family Aminobacteriaceae; genus WRNQ01. Next base: position 6,198 of record WRBZ01000053.1, on the reverse strand, counting down.
TTTTCGTACCAATCAAATGCTTCGGAATAGTTCTTTTTCACTACCAAACCGGATTGGTGCATCAATCCAATGTGATATATGCTGTCAACATCATCTGAAGACACCATAAAATATTCCATTGCCTGCTTATATCTTTTCTTATCAAAAGCTTCCTTCCCCAACTTGTAACTCGCGTATGAATTCTGAACAAAAAGAGTTAATATAAAAAATGTAATTAATATGGTAAAAAATCTCTTCATAATGTTTTCCTCCTTCAATTTGGCATACTTTGTAAGGCGCCTGTAATAATATATTATAAAAGCAATTTCCAAATTTAGCTCAAAGTTTATGTAAAAAATTGACTCAATTTAATCTGAAATCAAAAGTTTATTATAACGCTGTCCATTATTTTTACTTGACAGGGTGGAACATTGATTTTATAATGATTCGAAGTGGGTGATTTTTGTGCATAATGAACAGGAATATTTGGAACGAAGGGTATTATTGAACCAGTTTTATGATCATTATAAGCCGCTTCTCACCGAGAAACAGAGAGAAGTGTATGAGATGCACGAGTTTTCAGATTTGTCTTTGAGCGAAATAGCGGAGCATTGCGGAAAGTCACGTCAGGCGGTTCATGACTTATTATTCCGTACAAGAAGCAAACTGGAAATGTTGGAGAAAAAGTTAGGTTTAGCAAAGACAAGAGGAAAATAGAATGTTCGAGGCATTAAGAGACAGACTTGATTCAATTTTTTCCAAATTAAAAAACAAAGGAAAACTATCGGAAGCGGATGTTGATTCGTCTTTGCGCGAGGTACGCAAAGCGCTTTTGGAGGCGGATGTCGATTATAAAGTAGTAAAAACTTTGACTGAAAACATACGCGCCCGCGCTGTTGGTATAGATGTTTTGTCCTCAATAACTCCGGGACAGCATGTTGTTTCAATAGTTTATGAAGAAATATCAACTCTGATGGGACATGATCCTGTTCCATTAAAGATATCCCCAAAACCTCCTACTGTCATTCTCATGGTTGGACTTCAGGGCTGCGGAAAAACCACTACAACTGTTAAGCTTGCCAAAAGGCTTCAAAGCGGGCATAAACCCCTTGTAGTTGCCTGTGATTTGAAAAGACCAGCTGCCATCGAACAATTGAAAGTCCTTTCTCAACAGGCAAAGATACCTTTTTATGGCGTTCAGAGCGGGAGTACTGATGTAATTTCTGTTATAAAAGGCGCCCTCGAATATGCAGAGTCGCATCTAATCGACATAATAATCATTGACACAGCGGGACGCTTGCATGTTGATGATGAGCTGATGAATGAACTTGTTTCCATTCATGAATTTATTCCTCCGACTGAAACTTTACTTGTAGTTGACGCGATGACAGGCCAGGAAGCCGTGAAGGTTGCAAGCGCTTTTCATGAAAAAATCGCTCTTACTGGAACTATATTGACAAAGCTTGACGGAGATGCAAGGGGTGGATGCGCGCTTGCAATCCGTTCCGTTACTGGAGTACCGGTGAAATTTGCCGGAGTGGGAGAAGGAATTGATGCCATTGAGCTTTTTGATGGGAAAAGAATGGCTCAGCGTATCATGGGAATGGGAGATGTAGCAGGCCTTTTTGAAAAGGTGCAGCAAGCCATCAACGAAAATGAAGCTGAAAAAATGGTGGATGTGTTAACAAGCGGTAAAAGTTTCAACTTGGAGGACTTACTGACTCAATTTCAACAGATATCAAAAATGGGTCCCTTAGGCAAACTGCTTGAAATGATCCCGGGTTTCAACAAGCTTAATGTAAATAAGGATATTGACCCGAAAGTCATAAAACATAATTGTGCTATAATCCAGTCCATGACACTTTCTGAACGCAGGAATCCCGCTATTATAAAGGGAGGCAGAAGAAGACGTATCGCTTTAGGGTCAGGAACGACAGTTCAAAAGGTCAATCAGTTGCTTGCCCAATACGAGCAGATGAAAAAGTTATATAAACAATTGGGAAAAGCAGGCGGGCATGGGTTTAGCTTAAAAAACCTGTTTGGGCGTTAGAATTGTTATTAATTAGGTATTTATTATAGGTATACATTATTAGAAATAGAAATTTTATGGAGGTGTTTTGCGAAAATGGCAGTAAGGATTCGTTTGGCGCGTCACGGCAGGAAGAAAAAACCATTTTACAGACTGGTGGTCGCGGATTCGCGTTCGCCGCGTGACGGAGGATTTATCGAAATGTTAGGGACTTACAACCCTATGGTAAATCCTGCCGAGGTCATTGTTGATGAAGAAAGAGCTTTACATTGGCTTGGAAATGGCGCTTCGCCATCTGATACAGCAAAAGTTTTGCTGAAAAAGAGTGGGGTATGGGACAAATTTATTACGAAATGAGAATGATCATTCGTAAAATAATGAAGGAGGTGTATTTTTGTGGCGAATTATAAAGAATTGGTAGAGTTCATTGCAAAGCATCTTGTTATGAATCCGGATTCCGTGTCTGTTGAAAGTAACGAGGATGAACAAGGTGAGGTAAAAGTCATGATCCGTGTCGCTCATGATGATATTGGCCGTATTATTGGCAAACGCGGGGCAACTATTAATGCTATACGTCTGTTAGCAAAAGCAAGCGCGGTAAAGGCTGGCGAGAAGGTTAACGTAGATATTTTTGAGGAGTAATTTTTAAAGATACTCATGCAAACCATTGTAGGGCGCGTTGTTGGGGTACATGCTTTGAAAGGAGAATTCAAAGTTCAGCCTCTTACTGACTACCCTGAACGATTCTATTCAATGAAGAAGCTGTTCCTTTTTCGTGGCGAAGATTTTATTACCAGCGTTTCGATTATTAATTTACGCGCTCTAGAAGGTAAAGATTTGTTTATTGTGGAATGTAAGGAGTTCACCGACTCAAACGCGGCTAAGTCTGCCGTAGGGTGCCTGATTCGCATTCCAAAAGAAGAGCGCGTAGCTCTTCGCGAAGGGGAGTATTGGATCGATGACCTTATTGGTATGAGCGTCATTGAAATTGAGTCGGGCAGTGTCTTGGGAAAGGTCAAGGATGTTATCAGGAACGGCGGAAATGAGCTTTACCTTATTGACGGTTTTGACGGAAAAGAACATCTTATACCGGCAGTTGGAGAATTCATTAAAAATATAGATGAACGAGCTTGTTCAATTTATATTGCTTTAATTGATGGTCTTTGGTAATAGATTCAATTCAGATGAAAGTAACTGTTATTACAGCATTTCCTGAATTTTTCAATGACTTTCTAAAGACAAGCATTATTGGCCGCGCTGTGAAAAACAAATTGATTCAGGTTGACTGCCTCAACCTTAGAGAATTTGGATTGGGCAATTACCGTCAGATAGATGATTATTCATTTGGGTCAGGCGGCATGGTTATGATGGCTGAGCCTTTGAGGCTTGCCCTTGAGTTTAGCTGCGGTGAGAATCATTCCGAAACAGCGTATGTAGTGTGCCCTTCTCCGCAAGGAAAACTTTTATCGCATGATATGGTCAAGGGCCTTGTGGAAAAAGCGAAAAACAAACATGTTGTTATAGTCTGCGGACACTATGAAGGAATTGATGAGCGTTTCATAGAACGGTATGTGAACTGTGAATTTTCAATCGCAGACGCGGTATTAAGCGGCGGGGAGATTCCAGCAATGGCTTTGATAGACGCTATGGCAAGGCTCGTTCCGGATGTTGTAGGACGTATGGCCGCAGTTGAAAATGATTCGTTTTTCGTCGGCATGTTGGATCATCAGCATTACACTCGTCCTGCTGAATGGCAGGGAATGTATGTCCCTGAGGTCCTGGTTTCGGGGAATCAATCTGAAATAAAAGATTGGCGCAGGAAACAGGCAATACAGCGAACTGTTAACAAGCGGCCTGATTTGATAAAGTGCGCAGATTTAAGGCCTTATATTGAACTGTTTTCGGTGTTTATCGTTTCAGAACACCATGATTCAGAAAAAATGCGTGAAGTTTCTGATTTATGTAAGATGAACGGAGTTATAAAGAATTTCCTGGTCTCGGACAATTTACGATTTGATAATTTCAGGCGGGTAAAAGACTTGGATCAGGTAACAAAGCTGCTGGCTAAGAAATATAGCGGCAAGTATCCATTTATGCTTGATTTTACGGATAATCAGGAGACCATAATAGATTGGGCTGATTTAAAGGTAAACCTTCTTGAAGCCAATTTGCCTATACTTCTTATTTATATGGTCGAATCGGGATTTTGGGAATCTAATATTTTAGCTCTGACGTTCAAAAAACTCAGCGGAGCTGTGTAGGAGGAAAAATAACTTGGATATTATGAATTTGATTGAGAAAAAATATGCAAAGGCGGATATGCCTGTGTTTCGTCCGGGTGATACCATTCGCGTGCATGTAAAAGTTAAGGAAGGAACCAGAGAAAGGGTTCAGGTTTTTGAGGGAATAGTCATTGGGCGCCAGCATGGCGGACTGAGCGAGTCCTTTACAGTGCGCAAGATATCGAGCGGAATCGGAGTTGAAAGGATTTTTCCGCTACATTGCCCTTCAATACAACAGATAGAAGTTAAGCGTTCCGGAAAAGTCAGAAGGGCTAAATTATACTATCTGCGCAAACTAAGCGGAAAAGCCGCTCGTATCAAAGAAAGAAGATAAAAAAACAGATTCCATACGGGACGCTGTTTTCGGCGTCCCGTATGTTTTCTTAGCTTAACAATTATATTTTTATTGAAGATCCGAGTAAAAAAGCAAATGCGCTTGGATCTTTCGCTGCCGGACGAACAAAATTTGAGGCTATTTGTTTGGCAGTATTCTTATATTTTTTTGATTTTTCCAATCGTTCTTTTGCAAGTACTTCAGAATTTGGAGAATCTATTTCTTTATCAGAAGGTTCTTCAAGTATTTGAGCCAGCATTGTGAATATCCGTATCGCTACGGCATTTTCCCCCGGAAGAGACAATCCGTCCGCGCAAATTTTTCTTTGAATTACTTTTTGATCTTTTCCATCCGTTGCGAAAAAACCTCCCGAATGTTTTTCTTTACTGGTAAATAATTCTTCTGCTTTTAATATTATGCTTTCAGCAAACTTTAGCCAAATATCCTTTTTAGATGTGGATATTGCGTTTGTTGCAAGGTGAACTTCGATAGTCCCCCAAATCAAGAAAGCTAAATCAATAAACTGAACGTCAACTTCTGCTGACTTTTGCCGATAGCACCTTCGCCAGTTACCTTTCGGGTCCGGGAATGATTTTTGGCAGAAAAGCAACGCGCGTTCCGCTGCAAGGATCCAATCCTTATTCTCGAATACTTTGCCGGCAAAAGCAAGAGCTGCAATTGCCATTCCGTTTGATGATAGTATTATTTGCTCATTCAATTTCAAATCAGCACGTTTCCCTCTGTATTCCAAAAGGGTTTTACAAATTTCCGAGATCCTGCTCTCAAGTATTTCTGGTTTACTGTAGTACCTTCCTGCCATAGCTTTGATTCCTTCACTCATATACAGGACATTGAGCCCCGTTTTGAGTCCTGTCACTTCATGCCTGAAATTTCCGCTACCCATAACTGAAAATGCCTGCCCGAATACCGCATAATCATTGGGCGGTATCAATGAACGAAGTTCCTCATCAGACCATAAATAATAAGATTCATTAGTTGGTTCTATTGAAGAATAGAAGGCTGATTCCGGCGCCATCAGGCTGTTCAGCATAAAACTTGCCACGTCTTTGGCCAATGCCGATTCAAAGTCAGAACCAATTTGAATATGCGCGCTTATCGGAGAAAGATTCATTCTTGTGGTTCTCATCAATGCAGCTATGAATAGTAACAACGCCTGATCATTGAGGTTCTTATTAAAACTTGGTATTATCCATCGTTCGTCAGCCGTAGATTCAAAAAAACCTCCTCCAATATGGTCGTGTATACCGCCGAGCCATATCTTTTGTAATGTATTTTCTGCCATTTCAAAAGCCGTTAAGTTTTTAAGCTTCTCCGCGAAATCAAGCAAGAAGATCAGCTTTGGCGCTGAGATTATCTTTTGAGTGCCTGCTGATGTAAAACCGCCCCAATTATTATCATATTTTTTCTTTAGCTCTTTCAAAGCGGCTTTTGCTTGAAATGAACCTGGGACTCCTCCATCAACTGGAATGGCATGTTTTTTCATCTCGTCTGTCAAGCTTTTGGCTGACCTGTAAACATTATCTCTTTGAGTTACCCAGAGCCATTTCGTTCTC
>WRBZ01000052.1 GCA_009784305.1 Synergistaceae bacterium | reverse complement strand
TGCGGATGAAATGAATTCTCCGATGTTAGTGGAATGGGGAGCGAATGAAAAAGTGGCATTTGAAATGGCGGTGGCGGCAACTTTTGCCGGAGCGCGCGCCTGTGTTGCCATGAAACAGGTTGGGCTCAACGTGGCAGCGGATCCATACATGACTACCGCTACTTATAGGCTGAAAGGCGGAATGCTTCTCATAGCAGCTGATGACCCGGGCTGTCACAGCTCTCAGGATGAACAGGACAGCAGATTCTTCGCTCAGTTTGCGCGAATTCCTGTTTTCGACCCGTCTGACGCGGTTGAAGCGCGGAAAATGGTGTTTGACGCTTACGCTCTGTCCGAAAAATATGGAATAATCGTAATGCTGCGCCCAACTACAAGAGTTGATCATTGCCGTCAATCTGTGGAACTTGAGGATAAGGTAGCTCCAGGAAACCTCGTTAAGTTCGAGCGTGAAATGTCCCGCTGGATTCCGGTGCCGGCTTTTGCCCGGATGAACATATCTCATCATTACAAGCGCATAGAAAAAATAAGGGAAGATTTTGAAAATGAAACCGGATATCAGCAGTATACTTTTGAAATTCCCGCACGAAATAAAGAAAAGCTTGCGATAATTGTCAGCGGAGTTGCTTTTTCCGTTGTAAGCGATTTTCTTGTATCCCTCGGCAGGGATGATATATCGATTTTTAAGATCGGAACGCCCTACCCGCTTCCATATAAAAGACTTGCCGATTACATTTCAAAGCATGACAATATCTTGATTCTCGAGGAACCGTATCCTGTAATAGAGGATCAGCTCATCGACAAATCTAAAGTAAAAGGACGCTGGAACGGCTGGGTTCCAAGAGAAGGAGAGCTTCTTCCGGAAATTGTTGAGGCAATAGTTATGAAAGCTCTTGACGAGGAAGTCCGCTCAACGGATGACAGCAAGCTAAAAGCCGCGATTGAAGAATTAAAAATCAGACCACGCAAACCTCAGCTTTGCGCTGGATGTCCTCACAGGGCAAGTTATTTCTCCATACGTAAGGCATACCCTTCATCAATTGGGACTGCTGATATAGGCTGTTATGCTCTTGGGATAAACCAGAACGCGATAGACACTTGTGTAGATATGGGAGCTGCCGTAAGCACAGCGTCAGGTTTATTTCTCGCACATAAGGTGACCGGTCAGGAAAGGCCTATCATAGCTTCAATAGGTGACTCAACATTTTTCCATATGGGGGTACCGGGACTTGAAACTGCCGTATACAATCGTCATGCTTTTGTTCTCTGCATATTGGACAACGGCACCACAGCGATGACGGGAGGACAGGAGCATCCGGGAACCGGAGGAAAACTCCGTAAAGGAGATATCGGTCAGATGATAGACTCTGTTGAATTATGCAAAGGCTGTGGAGTAAAATTTGTTGAAGTAGTCAACCCTTATGATATAGCAGCGGGAGTAAGCATAATAAAACGCGCATGGGAATATGCAAGTCAAAATCAGGAGCCGGCAGTTGTAATATTTAAATACCCCTGTATGCTTTTAAGGCCGAAACAGGAGAAGATTCCTGTGGAAGTGAAAGAATCGCAATGTACGGGCTGCAAGTATTGTATGGAACACTTCAGTTGTCCCGGCATTGTTTTCGATGACGGCGTTAAAAAAGCGAGGATAGATTTACGATACTGCATATCTTGCGGAGTTTGCCTGAATGTCTGCCCCCGTAATTCTTTTGTCGCTAAGGAGGTGAAATAGTATGCAGTTTATAATTGTCGGTATCGGCGGCCAGGGTATACTTTTCACGAGCAAAATTCTCGGTAATCTGGCAATATCAAGAGATCAGAACATTATTGGCAGTGAAGTTCACGGAATGGCGCAGCGCGGCGGTTCCGTAATAAGCCATTTCAAAATTGGAGATCATAAGAGTCCGCTCGTGAAAACAGGAGAAGCGGATGTACTCATCGCTTTTGATCAGGATGAAGGAATAAGGAATTTGCCTTTTTTAAAAAATGGCGGGATTTTCGTAGTAAATGTTCATAACGATAAAGCTTTTGAGAATAAGAACCTTAATGATTATATGACATCAAAAAGTATTATTTGCCATAAACTATACGGCTATAGAATTCTGGATACTGAAATGGATGGGAAATACCTCTTCCTTAACGTGCTTATTATGGGGAAAGCCTGCGCGTGCGGCATAAACGGACTTGAGCCTGCAGTAGTAAGAAAAGTGTTGGAGGAGCTTGCGCCTCCTAAATTTCTGTCTGATAATCTTAAAGTCTTTGATTTAGGGTTGAACGCATAATTAAATGATTGGATACTGTCTAAACAGTAAATTAAGAAAAAAAAATGGGCGTACTTGTTGCGTCCATTTTTTCAAATATGGTTTTTCTTTTGTAGAATTGCTTACTGTCATATCTATTATTTTGCTGTTTACCCCTATGGTTCTCATAGTAAGCTCTGATTCAGCGGAAAAACAAGCGATAGAGGAGTCAAAAAATTTTGCGGATTGGCTTGAACGGGCTTTTATAAAGTCAAATATTACCAAACAACGTTTTCTAATAAAAAGGTTCAAAACATATTCTCCAAATTTTTATATAACCTGGATGTCTGATTCATCTGAAACAGAAACTTATGACTCCGGAGGACGAGCTTTGTTTTCCGACCCGTCGTCAGGCAATGAAAATTCAGAATATAACCCTTTAGTAAACTACCTTGAACACCAGCTTGGAATGACAATCAATGTTTATGACCGGAGAAGAAGCAAATTAGTAAGATACGTTATAGTTTCTCGTTTCGGACGTGTGAGAGTGTCAACGCCGTAAACCGTAATATGCCTTTAACATATTATGAACTAAACTAACCCTCAAAGCGCTTCCTCAACGAGTTTAATTATCTGTGCGATCGCGGTATCCGCGCCTACTTTTTTTGCCTCAAGCTTTATCAGGCCGAACTTGTTTAAACTTGCTGCATAGACTTTGTCTCCTGCATTTTTTTCGACGGGAATACTTTCGCCCGTAAGCATTGCTTAGTCTATCGCTGTTGACCCCACGGTAATGACACCGTCAACGGGGATCTTGCCAATCGATTTTTCAACCCGCGCGGAACACGCCGAACAATTCATGCCCGTTATTTTTATCGTTTTGTGTATACTATTTACCTCACTCTTTCTATTGCTTTGGAGCAGGCAGTATCATATTTGTGCCCGAATCATACGTTAGCACGCTCAAGTCCACCCACATTACGGGACGAACCCAAGCTTGCGGGCGGCGGGTATTCGCTTCAACACTGTCTCCAAACTCTCCATCCGGAGTTATTACTTCCACATCCTCTTCGTTGCGTGGAGAGCGCGTTATCCAAGACTTATCATCGCAGTAACGCATACTCGAATCGGGCAGATATTTTTGCACTTCATCGGTCGAAAACAGGTAAACCGGATCTCCGGTGGGCGACGCCATAGCATCAATGGCAGCGGCTTCGGCAGCGGTGAAGTTATCCTCATGCAGGAAACCGGTTATAACTCCTTCAGCGCTGCTGTTCAAAAGGGCGCGTAACGTTGATTTTGCCCAATCGCTGCTTCCTTCCGTATCATATTGACTGTAAAACAATGCTCCCGCAAACAGCAGCGCCTTGTTGTTCACTATGTCAAGCACGCTCCATTCAATCGGCTCTCCGCTATATTTGCCGAATTTTACTTTATCCGGTAAAACAGTTTGACCTGGCATCATGGACACTTCCGGTATACCATCCATTGGGACGGTGATGGTTACCGACTCTGTTGTGTATCCTGGCTTTGAAACCGTTATGGTATAGTCATCCGGTAAAACATGTGTAAAAAGAGCAATTCCGTTTGAATCTGAGTAGCTTTGCACTAATTGGATGCTGTTGTTGACTCCATCCTGCTTGCTTATGCCCTGCGGGGTAAGAGAAAGCTTTGCGCCCGATATGGGGTTGATTCCATCGCACGCTTTAATGATCAATCCGTAGGAAACGGGAACGGCGGCAAAAACTGAAGAAGGCGAAATATCAATTTTCAAAGCGGGGCGGATAGCGTGCTCCATGCTAACGTGAGAGCCGTTCCAGGCGATGATGCCATTTCTAATAACAATTGCTGCAATGTCGTTTTCAAAACCTGGAGAGCGCAGCCACCAGACGTTATTCGATACAACGCGGTCGGCATCATTTGCGAAATATTTATCCTTATCGGCTTCCCCCGCGCTTAACAGAAATACTTTTGACGCGCCTCCAGACACTCCGCCTGCCCATTGGTGAGGAGGATTGTCAGGGGCATATTTCGTATTGAGTATATTGGCTTGATAGGCATCAAGGGCGGCAATGAATCCGCTTTTGCCATCATTCAGCAATTTCATAATTTCGCTGTCGGGGAAGCTGTTGTTCGACCGGTCATATTCTGTGATTTTCAAATTACCGTCGTTCTCGCGCAATAAATCGTCCAGCAGTAAGAAAGCCGTCTTAATGCCATTAAAATCCGAATCATTGTCTTTCACCTCCAACACCCGCCATATCAAGTGATGGCTGTTATATCTTCCGAAGGTTAAATAGCGCGGGTTGACCGTCCATGTACCGGCAGCCATATCACCTGCTTTGTCCGCTGCCAGTGCGCTTGGTGCGAGGGCGAGGAATAAAACAAGCGAGGTTAAAAATAAAAATAAACAACTGCTGATGAACAAGCCTTGTTGTTTGTTCAGTTTCATCATCGAAAAGTCTTTCATAATACTTTTTCGCTCCCAACACAATGTAATATTATTTAGTACGCTTTGGCAAATATGACCTTACGTCCATCCTTACCGGTCATAATGCATTTACCGCGTGTTTCATCGCAAAGAGGCATACATCTTGCTGAAGCTCCGGTTTCCTCTTTGATACGCCGCTCGTCATCGCGCGTTCCGGCAAAATAAGCCTCAGCAAAACCTCCTTTTTCTTCGATGATAGACTTAAGCTCTTCATAGTTCTCAGCTTTTCTCGTATTAGATTTTCTGAAAGTCAGAGCCTTTGAATGTAACGATGTTTGAATATCATCAAGTATTTCCTGAACTTTCATTTCTATTCCTTCCTGCGGCAACTCTATTTTTTCTCCTGTATCCCGTCTCACAGCACGCACGGTGTATTTTTCAAATTCTTTCTCCCCAAGCTCAAGGCGAAGCGGGACTCCTTTCTGAAGGTGATGAAAGAATCTATCCCCCGGCCTCAGGTGAAATTGTTTGTCAACGAAGGAATAAAGACCTCCGAAAGCTTTGTTCATGCGTTCCGATAAGGCGCTCGCAAGCGGTAAGATTCTTTCGTTCAATAACGCTTCATTGTTTGATATGGGAAGGATAACTACCTTAACAGGCGCAACGCACGGAGGTATTATAAGGCCGTCGTCATCGGAATGAGTCATTATAATCGCGCCTATTAAGCGCGTTGAAGAACCCCAGCTTGTAGTCCAAACGTAGTCAAGCTCTCCTTCCCTGTTCTGGAATTTAATGTCAAACGCCCGGGCGAAATTCTGTCCAAGGAAGTGGCTGGTGCCGGCCTGAAGCGCTCTCGTATCGCTCATCATCGTTTCGCATGTATAAGTGTTGTCGGCGCCGGGAAAACGTTCGCCTTCCGTTTTTTCGCCAGTAATAACGGGCAAAGCGAGAAAATTCTCCATGACCTCACGATAAACTTCAAGCATCTTAATGGTCTCCTCCCGCGCTTCCTTTTCAGTTTCGTGCGCGGTATGCCCTTCCTGCCATAAAAACTCTGAAGTCCTCAGAAAAAGGCGCGGCCGTTTCTCCCAGCGCATGACATTTGCCCACTGGTTGATAAGTATTGGCAGATCCCTCCATGACTGTACCCATTTACTGTACATATGGCCTATTACTGTTTCGGAAGTCGGGCGAACGACATAAGGTTCCTCAAGTTTTTCTCCGCCGGCATGTGTTACCATCGCACATTCAGGGGCAAATCCCTCCACATGTTCTGCTTCTTTCTCAAGAAATGAATTAGGGATCAAAAGCGGGAAATATGCGTTCACGTGCCCGGTACGCTTAAAAGCTTCATCGAAATGGCGCTGAACCATCTCCCAAATAGCGTAACCGGTAGGGCGGATTACCATGCAGCCACGGACAGGCGCGTAATCCGCCAGTTCCGCCACTTTAATTATGTCTAAGTACCATTGTGAATAATCCTTGTCTCTTGGCGTTATGTTGCGTGCCATAAAATAATAACCTCCTGTATTAAATTAAGGTATGGGAAAATAATTCCATACTGGGTTTCCTAAAAAGAATCCGAAGCGCCACTCTCTCTCACTTGTATAAAACACCGCAAATTTTGTATTAATTAAATTATTTGGAACCGAAATGGATATACCTGTTTCCCAAGGCATATATGTCTCGCCATTCTTACCCCAAGCATATCCAATACCCGCAAATATCTCTCCGGTGATCGTACCCAAAACACTTCTGCTAATAACTCTTCGAAACGCAATATTTGCCCAAGCAATGCGCTCTGCTTCAATGGGATTAGCCGCAAC
>WRBZ01000051.1 GCA_009784305.1 Synergistaceae bacterium | reverse complement strand
TTTATCCTTTATTGTCTTCCTCCTGAGCCCGAATCCGACCTGTAAAACGAAGAATTCGTCAAAAGCGAGCTTGTCGCGAGCTATTTTCCATTCCAGATTGTTCTCCGGATAATGAAGGGCTTTTATCGCTTGTGCAAGCGGAATATTTTTTCTTAATTTTTCAGGGATGAAATCAGCCAGTTTCGGAAGGAGCGATTCGATAGCGGTATTTATTATGCGCCGCAGGATTTTTTGGGACATACCTGATGTCGTGGGGTAAATTGGAATTATCCTTAAATCCGCGTTATCTTCGTCTTCGAGTATTTCTATTTCGGGTGAAGTTATCTGCCAATAGCCGCGAAATTCCACTTTGCCGTACAACGATACAAGTTTACCGGGCAGCAACGTTTTCTCTAAATTTGGAATGTTGAACCAGACTGCCTGGATGGTATTACCGTCTTCGTCGCAAATAAGTGCTGACGTTATGAAAAAGTTTTTCCTTTGGGTACGTCTCTTTTCAACCGCTGCGACACGGGCAATTATGAGGCTTTTTTCCCCGGGCTTATTGGGGCGTAAAGATGGTATCTTTGCGGGAGCGCTTCTGTCTTCATATCTGTATGGAAAATAAAAAAGAAGATCTTCTGATTTCGATATTCCGACTCTTTTTAGAAGATTTTCCCTATATTCTCCTACGCCTTTTATATAACGAACTGGATCTGTAAGTTCAACCAAAAGCAGGCGCCTTAATAATTCTCCGTTTTCTCCCTCCATTTTGAGAGAGTGAAAACATATTCTTTTACAAGCTCTTCACTTGAATTAATAAAACGCATTCTATCTTCCTTTATTCTTTCGATTGAATTTTTCATATCTTTTACTTCAATCTCTGCGTCTTTTATTATTTGCTCACGCTCAAACTGACTCTGTTCAAGGATTTTTTCGCTTTCTTGTATTATTCTTCGGCTTTCTTCCCGCGCTTCATTTAAGATATTTTCAGCTTCAGCCTCATCTTCCGCAAGGGTGCGTTGTCCTTCAAGCACTATCTGCTTTGCCGCTCTCTGGGCGGCAAAAAGGGTATCCTGAATGGAATTCTTCATTTCCTCGTATTCTTTCTGTTCCTTCTCATGCTGGACTATTTTACGTTCAAGTTCCTCTATCCTTTTTACATAAAGCTCCAAATCTTCGCTGATTTGGTCGAGGAACTCGTCAACTTCCAGTACAGAATACCCGCCGAAAGCTGCTTTTTTTATTATGCGTGTCTCAATGTCCCTTGCTCTGAGAAGGCTTTCCATTAAGCCTCATCCCCCTGTTTTCTGCTCAGGCTTGTTGTTCCGATAATGGTTTGAACCATACCTGGACGGGGGGATACGGAAAAAAGCCTTGGAGCCAATTTCAATATTTCACCATTATTGCAAAAAGAGACTCCTTCCATGAATTTTAAAAACTGCTTTCCTTCCTCTATTCTTTCAGGAGCTATTCCGCTCAAGTCCAACAAAATAATACAACCATCAAGTAAAGCATCTCTCAGTTGCAACCTGTTCTCCATGGAAGGCAGCCCTTTGAACAGAATCAATCCGTTCTTCAAAGGTGTGCGCTCATAGTCCTCTTCATCGTAGTCTTCATAATTACCATTATAAGTGTTGCTTCTTACAGGTTCATCTCGTGTTGTAGAAGGTGAAGGCCTCCTTCTCCTGTATTCGCTGCCGTATTCATTAGCATCATTTTCTCCAAATCCAAGAAATTTCATAAATTTTTTCAATATTAAGCTCTCCCCTCAAATGCTTTTTCCATATTAGCCTTGCGAGCTGAACAATGCGGTTCCTATTCTCACTAAAGTGCTGCCTTCCAGTATAGCCAAACGAAAATCCGAACTCATACCCATTGATATGACCGGTAATGGTAAGCCGGTTCTTCCTCTGAACATTTCGGTGATTTCCCGTAATTTCGCAAAAGACACTCTAATTATATCTTCTTCCCGGGAAAGAGGAGCCATAGTCATGAATCCTTCAAGAAGTAAATTTTTACACTCAAGCACAGTGTCTACAAGACAATAAACATCATTTTGAGATATTCCGGTTTTGGAATTTTCCTCAGATGTATTAATTTCTATTAATATGGGTAAGATTCTATCATTTTTTTCGTAAAGTACACGCTGTAAAGTTAAAGCGAGTTCAATAGAATTTACGGAGTCTATTGTATCAAAAATCTCAAGAGCTTTGCGAACTTTGTTCTTTTGCAAATTTCCAATAAGACGCCATGGCTTGTTCCACCGGGCGCTGTCTTTTTTGGTATACGCTTCCTGTACGCGGTTTTCTCCTATAGCATCAACAAAAGGTTGAATCTCCAGCATTTCCTGAACTGTTCTTGTTTTTGTGACCGCCATGAGTGATATCTCATCATTCGAACGGCCTGAAACGTAAGCAGCTTCCGCGATTTCCTTACGGACTAATGCAACTCTTTGGGCTATAGTTTCAGATATTACCATACATTGACCTGCCCTTCACGGGCTTTTCCCGCGTCAAGAATCAACATATCCCCGGGGGTGACTCCAGAAGTTATGAAAAAATTATCTTCATCCGCTAGAAAAGCTTCAACTTCTTTAAATATCGCTTCATTTCCTTTGACTATGTAAACCCCCATAACTCCATCTTTAAATATAACAGAAGAATTCGGTACGTAAATACCATTTCTGTCTCCAACATTTATTTTCCATGAAAATGTTCTCATTTCCGCCATTTCAGGAGTGAAAAACGGCAAAGTAACGTACAACTTTATTTTTTGAGATATTACGTTCTTTGTCCTTATTTCTGCCCAAACTCCCCAGTCATTATCATTCCGCTTAATTCTTATCCTGCCCCGGTCAATGTCCTGCTTTAAAGATGGCGTGGCGTCAACCCATGCTATCGCGCGAAGTTCCTGCGGTTGAGTGATAAGCTTCCCTATTGGCTGCTTATTCTCAATGTATGAACCATTTGGGATAGCTGAAGCTCTCGCAGGGGAAGGTAAAGGAGCAGTTCCCGGCCATAGGTCCGAATAATTCCAGCTTCCTTCAAAACCATCAAGGGCAGGGAGAAAATAACCGGCATCCGGGGAATTCAAGGCTTTCTCGTTTATTTTGCATAAGAGTTCGCCCTTTCTTACCCTTCTTGGGATTGATGAAGGAAAAGATATTGTTCCTGAGTTTGAAGCGAAAATCAAATTTTCTTCCCAAAGCAGAACTCCTTCAAATGGTATTTCTTCAGCATACATACCGGATTCTGCCTGGAAAACAGCAGGGTGTAAGTGTCTATAAGCATCAAGCCATAGGAAATACATTCTGAAAGCTGTTAATGCAATCAAAAAAATGATCCCATAGTAAACAAATCGCCTTGTCAGGTCTTCATAAGCGCTTTTGTTTGCTTTGTCATTATCTCCATGCTTATCTTTTGCCGTAGTTTTTTTAAAATCGGCTTTTCTGTCAGTTTTCAGTTTCTTTACGGTATTATTAGTTGTAAGCACGTTCAACCTCAGCAAAAGCATCATGATTATGGATGCTTTCACTGCTTGATACCAACACTCTTACCCATGAGATACGTTTATCCGTTTCAAGGCGGGCGACTATTTCTCTGACTACGTCCTCCACAAAACGCGGGTTATTATACGCGTATTCCGTGATAAATTTTTCATCCTCCCGTTTGAGCAGAGAAAATGTTGGAGCTGAAGCGCAATTTTCAACTATTGTAATTAATTCTTCTATCCATACAAAGTCCTTCATTCTTACGGCAAGCCGAACATAAGCCCGCTGATTGTGCGCTCCGCTATTGGAAATTTCTTTGGAGCAGGGGCATAGAGTTTGGATGGCTACTATAACCTCAGTCACAAAATCAAACTTGGAACGCGTTTTTTCCGCTTTAAATGTGACATCATAACGTGACCAGCTTTCCCGTTTTGAAATTGGAGCGCTCTTACGGATGAAATATGGAAAACGGAATATGACTTCGGCTTTAAACGCTTCAAGCTTGATTAAGAGCTGATTGGCAAGGTCTTCAAGGTCATGGGGAGATATCTTTCCTCTGAATTCTTCAAGCGCCTCTACGAATCTGCTCATATGAGTTCCACGGTATTCATGCGGTAAAGCAACCGCCATTACTACGTTGGCGACTGTTTCCTGCGTACCTCTATCCTTATCCAGAACAGTTATCGGGTATGAAATGCCGCTTATTCCAACCCGGTCTATAGATATGTTACGTTTATCCAACTCAGATTGTACATCACGCATGCGGATCCCCCTTTCTCATGTCTTCCGAACATAATACGGCGCAGCTTGAAGCTGTTTCCCAAACTTCAATGCTCTCAAGTTTGCAGTTTTCACGTAAAACAGCTTGCTCAACTTGTTTCCATATCCATACCGCTATGTTTTCCGCAGTGGGCTGCTGCAATATTTCGTTTATATAAGAATGATCAAGCACATTTAAGACCCGTTCCTTAACGATCGATGAAAGCTCGCAAAAATCTATCACTATGCTTTCCCTGTCAGGCGTTCCTTTTACCACAACGGCAATTCTGTAAGTGTGCCCATGCAGGCGCTCGCATTTGCCATGGTACTCCGTTAAATTATGAGCCGCGTCGAAAACGAATTCTTTTCTAATAAGCACCCATACCTCACCCCTGATTGATAATGTGCGAAAGTTGCCTATATGTCAAGAGGGCGTGTAGAATATACATTAGAGGATGTGATAACTGTGACACGAACAGCAAACCAAGCTCAACAAGCTGCGATAGACGCGCGTATGGGCCTTATAACGGTCAGCGCTGGGGCAGGGACGGGAAAAACCTGGACGCTTGCTTCGCGCTATGCGTCGCTTTTGACCGACAGAAAGCACGGGTGTAACGTTGAAAACATTATCACGCTTACATTCACTGAAAAAGCGGCTCAGGAGATGAAAGAAAGAATTGAGTCGGTGATAAGGGAAAAAATAAACTCTGCCGATGAAAAAGAGCGTTTTGTTTTGCATGGAGCGCTCTCCCATTTTGATGACGCGTATATATTGACCATTCATTCGTTCGCTTCAAGGATTCTAAGAGAATCAGCCCTAAAGCTTGGCCTGGATCCGGCTTCTTCAATAATTTCACAGTCTCAGGCTGATGAATTGACAGAGGAGTTGGGAAGGAAAATAGAGGAACTGGATGAGGCAATAACAAAACCTTTTAAGGACATTGCCATGCTCGAAGAAATCCTTTCGAAATGGCAGCCATATGATATAGCCGTTTTATCAAAAGAGTGCGAGGAAATACATTCCGCGCACGGCCGTTCATATAAAGAACTCTTACAGTTGTGCAACAACAGCGCGATGAAAAAAGTCATAGAAAAAGTAAAAGCGAATTCAATGCCAAGAATCAAATCGGCATATGAAAAATGGAGTTACATCCTTAATGAGATAAAGGAGCAAATCTTCTCCGGAAAGAAAGATAAAATTCCCGAGTACGTTTTGAATTTTCGCGCGTTTTACGAAAAATGGGGTTGGAAAGAAATAAATAGCAGCGATGAACTTATAATTTTTTTTGTAGAGCTTATGGAATACCCTTTGAAAAGGGCAAGCTTCGGCGCGGCTTCCGAAACAATAAATCTATGCCTTGGAGAGAGCGCGAGTGAGTGGAAAAAAAAGCATAAAGATTTGCTGATGATTTGCAAGAATTTGTCGATGGATGAAATATTGGCTAACTACTTCGAGGATTTGCGCGAAAGGGAGGCTCTCATAAAACTGTGTTCGGTTTGCTGGAGCCTCATGGAAAATAAACGCAGGGGAAATAAAATACTTACATTTACAGACCTTATAAAATATGGCTCCGAAGGCATAGCTCGTGACCCAAAAAGAAATTTCAAACAAATCATGGTAGATGAGTTTCAGGACACGGACCCCCTTCAGGAAAGTATGATTCGCTCAATAGCCAAAGAACCAGATGTAAATATATTCGTGGTGGGTGATCCGAAACAGTCCATATATAGATTCAGAAATGCAGATCTTTCAATATTTGAGCGGTATGTCAAGGCAAGCAAAAAACGTAAAGGCAACGGAACATATATAAAGATGAACATCAGTTTTCGCATGAGGAGCGGCCTTTATCGCAAAATAAACGGACTTTTCCGTCATGTGTGGCCTGATAATCTCGGAGTGACCATAAAAAACCTCAAATATGAAAACCTTTCAGGAGAAACCAACAATGAACGGGATTCGGGAACTTTGCCCATAATGACGATGCTGACCGAAAAACAGGACAGGATAACAGAACGGGTCGCCCAGGGGGGCGACTCATACAGCGTCCTGTTAAATGGCAGCGCATCAACGTCATCAAATAGAAAAGAAACTATTAGCGTAGTAAGAAAAAGGCTGCTCAATAAACTAATAGAAACTCTAATACATTGGAAAACAGGGGAATTAACTATCTGGGATCAAAATGAAAAATGCCTGCGCCCGTTTGAATGGGGGGACTGCGCGCTTTTGACTCAAACGCGAGCTTCATGGATACTGATAGAGGAAGCTTTTGCAAAAGCCGGC
>WRBZ01000050.1 GCA_009784305.1 Synergistaceae bacterium | reverse complement strand
TGCTGTTCTTTCGCGAACTCGATGATTAGGATCGCGTTCTTAGCCGCCATCCCTATCAGCAGCAGTATTCCCAACTGCGCGTATATGGAGAGCGACAGCTTCATAAAGAAAATTCCTGCCAAAGCGCCCAGAAGCGCTACGGGGAGCGTGAGTATGACTGCCATCGGAACGGTCCAGCTCTCATACTGTGCAACGAGGAACAGATACCCGAAAACAAGCGCCGCCAACAGCATCATCATCGTTTGCCCGCTTGCCTGCTGCTCCTGATACGTCATACCGGTCCACTCGTTCATGTAACCTTCAGGCAGTTCTCCCGTCAGTTGCTCAACCCGCTCGATACCCTGTCCCGACGAGAATCCGGGCCTTATTATAGCTGTTATCGCAGCAGACGGATACAGGTTGTACCTGCTAATCGTCCGCGGCGCCAGCGTCCTTTTTATCGTTGCGATGGTCTCCATCGGGACGTTAGCCCCGGACGAACTCCGCACGGTCACGTTATCAAGGCTGTCCGATCTGTCGCGAAACATCCAGTCACTCTGGACTATAACCTTGTTCACCTGCGTGCCGATGTTTATATCGTTGATGTACTCCGTGCCGAAGTAGGTCTGGAGAGTCGAGAAAACTCTGCTCATTGAAAGCCCCATCATCTCCGCTTTCTCCCTGTCTATGTCGACGTGAATATGCGGCGTGTTTGCCGTGTATGAGCTGAACGCAAACATGAACTCGGGGGACTGCATTATCTTCATCATAAGGAAATTCATCACTTCCGCGAGCCTGACCGGGTCGTTTTCCATCCGCGACTGTAATTGGAGCTGAAGCCCACCTGCTATGCCGAGTCCCTGTATCGCGGGCGGCGAAACTACGTTCACCTGCGCTTCGGGAACTCCGGCGGCTATTCCGCGCACCCGGTTCATTATCGCAAGCTGTTCTGTTTCAGGGGTCGTCCTGAGCCTCCAGTTTTCAAGCGGTATGATTATCATGCCAACATTCTCTCCCGCCGAGCCCATCATGGAGAACCCGTCGACTGCCATCACGTACTTCACTCCGGGCAGGGCGGCAACCTGCGGAATTATCTTGCCCATAGCCTCGCGTGTCCTGCTCTGCGCGGCGCCCTCAGGGAGTTGAATCATTGCCATTACCGCTCCCTGGTCCTCATCCGGCAGAAACTCCGTGCGGGTTTTGGTGTACATATAGAACGATGAATAAGTTATCGCCCCAAAGAGTAACAGAGTGACCAAGACGCGGCGGGCTATCCATATCGCGCCTTTCACGTAACCGTTGGTGATTGACGAAAACCCCTTGTTGAACCATGCGAACGGTCCCCGCTGTTTCGGCCTGATGTTGCCCAGCATGTGCGCGCACATCGCCGGGCTCAGCGTGAGGGCGGTCAGGAGTGAGAACACATTGGCGAATGAAATTGTCACGGCGAACTGTCGGTATATGATACCGGTGATGCTCTGGCTGAAGGTGACCGGAACGAATATCGCGAGCACTACCATCGACGTCGCGATCATTGGCCCCGTAATGTCCTTCATGGCTTGTATCGTGGCGTCGGTAGAGTTCAGATTGTCCCGTTCCTTGACGAAAATGACCCGCTCAACGACTATTACCGCGTCATCGACCACGGCGCCTATTGCCAGCACCAGTCCGAAGAGCGTCAGGATGTTTATGCTGAAATCAAGCACGAAGAGCCCGATAAAAGTCGAAATCAGCGCTATCGGGATCGCTGCGACAGGCACGAGCGTTACGCGCCAGTCCTGGAGGAAGATATAGCAGACAAGTACGACGAGGATGAATACCAGAATAAGAGTTGTGATAATCTCCGAAACGGTTTCCCGGACAAAATCCGTCGAGTCGTAGCCCACTACGAATGCGACGTCCTCCGGGAGGGTGCGATCAAGTTCGTTCAACGAGTTCCGGACTCCCTCCATTACGTCCAGTGCGTTGGCATCGGCTGCCTGTGACAGTAGCATCATCGCGCTGGGGTTGCCGTTGAGGGAAGCGCTCATGCCATAGCTCTCCGCTCCCAGTTCAATGCGGGCAACGTCCTTGAGCTTAACCTGCCCGGCGGCGGTTGTCCTGATTATTATCTCCTCGAATTCGCGTATATTCGTCAGCCTTCCCCTTGTGGTCAGCGAATAGACCATTGCCGTTTCTGCGCCTGTGTTTCCCAGGCCGGTCCCTAAAGAACCCAGCGATGCCTGCCTGTTTTGGCTGGCTATGGCGGCGCCGACTTCCGATGTAGACATCCCCAGTGACGCGAGTCTATCCGGGTCGAGCCATATCCTGATGCTGTAGCGGGCGCCAAACACCGTCACGTCGCCCAAGCCTGGAACACGCTTCAGGACGTTTATCACGTTATTGTAGGCGTAGTCAAGCAGATAGAGCTGATCATGCGTCCCGTTCGGGGATATGATCGCCACAAATCCGAGCATATTCGAGAAACTCTTCAAAATGGTAAAGCCGCGCTGAGTGACCTCCATCGGCAGAAGGGGAGAAACCTGTTGAATCCTGTTCTGTACGTTAATGAGCGCCATATCGGCGTCCGAGCCTGTCCTGAAGGTTATCGTGAGGCTATAGCTGCCTGTGTTGCCGGAATTTGAGTTCATATAGATCATGTCCTCAACGCCGTTCAACGCCTCTTCCAATGGCGCGGCCAAAGTATTGGCTACAGTGACTGCATCTGCGCCCGGATAGTTTGCCATCACGATGATCGTAGGCGGCGCGACATCCGGATACTGTTTTATCGGTAAGCTAAACCCTGCTATCGCCCCCGCGATTATCAGCACTACCGCGATGACCATCGCGAAGCGGGGTCTTTGTATAAAAAACTTTGAAAACATTCGCCGGCTATTCCCTTCCCACTACTGGCAGGTCGTAACCGGACTCGCGGGCTAATTCCGCCGGGCTCTTGGACGAGGAGCCGGTCTGCGGGTAATTCGGCCTTACCGGCATTCCAGGGCGCACATTCTGGATACCGCGAACGATGACCTTATCGCCGGGTTCAAGGCCGGCAATTACCTCGCGCGATGTACCTATCTCCACCCCAAGCGTCAAGTCGCGTCTTTGCGCCACGTCGCCCTCGCCTATCATATATACGAAGTCGCCGCGCGAGTCGGTGATTATTGCCTCCTGCGGCACAACCGGAGCGATACGCTCACGCGCCGGCTTGGTCACCACTCGCACCATCAAGCCCGGGATAAGCGTTCCCTGCTCGTTTTTGAACTTGAGGAAAACTGTTAAAGTACCGGTCATGGAATCCATCACGTTCGACTCGAAATCACGTTCGCCGGGTACCTGGTACTCAGCGCCGTCCGCCAGTATGAGTGTCGAGTTGTATACGTCGCCGGACGCTTGAAACGCTTCTATCTGGTTCATGAAACTCCTGTCGGGCAACGCGTAAGACACCCTTATAGGATCCATTTGTACTATGCTTGCCAAGTGGCCGCCCGCAGGAGAGACGTAGTTGCCCTTTGTGGCTTCAGCGCGGCCTATACGCCCGGAAATCGGCGCCGTTATTTTCGTGAAGCCCAAGTCAATCTGCGCGATACGGAGGGCTGCCTTCGCCTGCTCTATCGCGGCAAAACTCTGCTTAACGTCGCTTTCCGCCATGTCCAGATCGGTAGCGGATACGCTTCGTTTGTCGGCTGCTTTCAACCTGTCGTTGTATTTAACCGCGCGGGATAGATTAGCATCAGCCCTTGTCAGGTCTGCCTTCCTCAATTGGACAGCAGCTTCATGCTGGGCGCTGTCGAGCGTGAAGAGTATATCGCCTTCCTTCACCATCGAACCCTCTTTAAAATGTACCTTCTCTATCTGGCCTGAGACTCTTGGCCTTATGAGGACGGTCTGCACCGGCTCCACGCGCCCTATATACTCGCGTCTGAGAGCAAGGTCAGCTCTCTCGACCACGTGTCCAATCACCGATACGGCAGGAGGAGCGGGCGGGCCGCCTGCGGATTGAGTGGCAGCCTGTGCCTGTGAAGCATTATGTGCGGAACTGACCTTCTCATACACCCAACGCCCCAAGTTCGCGCCGGCGAAATACCCGACAACCAGAATAAGCGTCAGCATCGTCATTAATTTCAGCACATTGGTGTTCTTCACATCATTGATCCGTTTCCTCAAAAACTCGTGTAACATACAGAAATCCTCCCCGGGAAACAATATCAAACGGGCAACAAACAAAGCAGTGATCAGTTTTCAGTGGGCAGTAAAAAACAAAGACAAAACTAAATGCAGTTTTTCAATCTTTTACTGACTACTGACAACTAATCACTGTCTTTCCGTTGTCCCTGCAATTTTTAATTATGTATTATATTTACGTTACGGTCACGTAAATAAGAGTCTGGTTCACAAGCTGGTATGCCACTTCTCCAAACGTTATGGGACCAAAGAACGCCTTTATATCCTTGCCCTCGAGTTCTCCGTATAAAAAGTTCAGAACGCAGTTACAGGAAAAGGCCGCTTCAACATTTTTAAGGCTGTTGAGGTGATCGTTGAACGCATTTACGTAATCATTTATTGATTTTGCTGTTTTATACTTAATATCGCGGAACACAGGCGCGTAAAATTGCACGACTCCATTTTCAATGCTCTTGAAGGATATGTTGATGCCTGCGCCCGAGTAATCTCCCACTAACGGGAACTTGGTATTTATCCCGTTTTGCGCTATATAATCGGCCAATACGACCTCTTCGCCGTTAACTAGGCATGTGCGGGCGGAGAACCCTTCCTCGGTAAATTCAAATACCGGCGAGTTTTCGTCCTGCTTAAATATGTTTACAATGCCTATACTGACCACTTTGTCATCAGGCACGCAGATATGCACCGCAACTGCCTTGTCCGTAAAAACTTCGCCTGTAAGCCCGTTGACAGTTATCGGGATTTGCCCCAGCACGTTGAGATTGATTCCCGCAACCCATCCCGCAATATTCTTTATGTACATGCCTTCAAACCCGGGAGCCTTATCGGCATAAACTTTGTGAACTACGCTGTCAAACGGCAGGATCACAATGGAAAAGCCGTTGTTGAAAGCGTCGTTCGTTATACTTGTGATTGTATTCTCATCATAAGAACCGATTTTATATTTTTCATAAGGAAAGCTGGTTACAAACAGCAGATCGTTGGTAACCTTCCCGCCGTCGCTTGCCATGAAATATTCAGTTGTGCCACCGATCCAATTGCCTTTGGGAAGTTTTTTGATAAGGTTCTCCGTTCCGGCTATGTGTAAGAGTTTACCGCTTAAAATCATAATGGAAGTATCTTCAAATGATAGTAACATAGTATTATTCCTCCCGTATATTATAGTTTGGAAATGTCAATACAGTCTTTCTCCATAATAGAGCCGTACTTTTTGAGAAAAGCATTGATTTCATTGGCGCAGTTTTCTAATTTCTCCTGCGACGAATCATTTTCGTAGATTACCTTAAGTCTGGTGACCAACATGGAAAAGCTCAGTAAAGAAAACGTGAGGTTGTTCTTAAAGAGCTTTTCGGTCTGAATAGGCGTTATAATCATGAAAAATTACCTCCTCCCTGATTGCATACCCGCAGAGCAATATTTTTTTGACGTAATGCAATATCTTAAAAAACTGATGTTTCAATCCTGTCATGTTATCATAAAATTTGCGCGAATACCAGTGCGGATTTTTTGAAATGTATTGGAGATTCTGGAACCGCCCATGTTATTGACAAGGAAACCTTTTCAGGGTATTCTGATTCTCATATTCCACGCATCAACTAATTTCACCGTTTGCGGCAGAGAGTGCTTTTTCAGGGCTTAGCTTTTCCGCCGCTTCTTTCATAGAAGTACGAAAAAGCTTGTTATCCGTGATAAACAAACACGATTTTTTCTGTCCTTATTAAGCGGCGAAGAATTTCTATTCCAAACTTGG
The DNA here is from genome assembly GCA_009784305.1 of Synergistaceae bacterium. Lineage (GTDB taxonomy): Bacteria > Synergistota > Synergistia > Synergistales > Aminobacteriaceae > WRNQ01. The sequence continues at coordinate 748 of WRBZ01000050.1, read as the reverse complement.
CAGTCGTATTGCCGGGCACACATTTGTGTATTCCTATTTAGCTGTAAGTCAAAAGACCAGGAGGTTATAAACATGACAGAACGTGCGTTGACCGATATTGAACCAGCAGAAGTATTCCACCATTTTAAAGAAATCAGTAAAATCCCAAGAGGCTCAGGCAATGAAAAGGCAATAAGCGATTATCTGGTAACTTTTGCAAAAACGCATAACTTGGATGTTACACAGGACAATATGATGAATGTCGTGATTAAAAAGCCCGGGACAGCCGGTTATGAAAACAGCCCTGGTGTGGTGCTGCAGGGGCATATGGATATGGTATGCGAAAAAGAACCCAATGTTTCCCACGATTTTTTGAAGTCCCCTATTCGCCTGCAGGTACAAGGTGATATGTTGTATGCAACCGGGACAACCCTTGGCGCTGATAATGGTATTGCAGTTGCCATGGGGATGGCGGTTTTAGCTTCAGATAATATCCCACATCCTCCGATCGAATTACTGGTTACGACCGGTGAGGAAACGGGATTGGGCGGCGCCAATGCATTAGACCCAAACACTATTTCCGGTAGGACTCTGATTAACATTGACTCTGAAGAAGAAGGTGTTCTGACAGTAAGCTGCGCCGGAGGGAGTACAGCCATAGTTAATATCCCTGTTTCCTGGGAGACGCCGGATTCGGGTTTGACTGTTCTTACGCTGACCGTTGAGGGTTTGAAAGGCGGCCATTCCGGCTTGGATATCAATGCCGGCA
>WRBZ01000049.1 GCA_009784305.1 Synergistaceae bacterium | reverse complement strand
GCCCATTATTGATAAAATATATGAGGAAATAAAGGAAGTTGAAGGTGCTGCAGAAGAAAAAGACGTGATACGTATTGAGGATGAGATAGGGGACTTATTGTTCGCAGGCGTAAACCTTGCCCGGCATCTTGGAGTAAACCCCGATGCGGCATTGGGGCGCACTAACGCAAAATTTATGTCGAGATTCTCCGAGGTTGAAAAATTGGTAGCTCAAAGCGGACGAGATTGGGGCGAATTCAGTCTGGCAGAATTGGACGGCCTTTGGGATATGGCGAAGGTTAAAGAACGCGTTGGATGATTAATTAGTGTATTATTTAATTAAAATATAGGGGGGTCATTTTTGAATGGCAAAGGCTAATAAGAAAAAAGCATTAATTATGGAAACTGTACTCAGAGACGGACATCAGTCTCTGATGGCTACGCGTATGAGAACAAGCGATATGATTGATATCCTTGAAAAGATGGATGACATCGGTTATTATGCGTTAGAAATGTGGGGCGGAGCTACTTTTGACGCCGCGATGAGGTTTCTTGATGAAGATCCGTGGGAAAGACTTCGTATCATACGCAAACACGTGAAAAACGCGAAGCTGCAAATGCTTCTGAGAGGCCAAAATCTTGTCGGGTACCGCCATTATGCGGACGATACGGTTCGGGAGTTCGTAAAACGTATGATTGGAAATGGTATAGATATAGTACGTGTTTTTGATGCCCTTAATGACTTAAGGAATATGGAAATAGCGGCCGACCAGGTAAAAAAGGAAAAAGGGCACCTTCAAATGTGCATATCTTATACACTTTCACCTGTCCATACGCTTGATTCATTTGTTCAGATGGCAGTGGAAATGAAAGGAATGGGAGCCGATTCCATAGCCATAAAGGATATGGCAGGACTTCTTAACCCGGCGGACGCAATATACCTTATAAAATCGATAAAAGAAAAGACTGGCGGGATAATGATGGATATACATTCACATTATACGAGCGGTATGGCTTCAATGACATATTTTGCAGCTATTGAAGCAGGAGCGGATATCGTTGACTGCGCGATTTCCCCATTTTCTTGCGGAACCAGCCAGCCGCCTACAGAATCTCTTGTAGCAGCCCTTCACGGAACGCCTTACGATACAGGGTTATCGCTTGAAAAATTAGCTCAGATCGCGTTTTATTTCAAGGATATCCGTGAAAAGTATAAAAATATCATCGTAGATATCGGAGTGGACGTCAATGTTTTACTTTACCAGATACCTGGAGGGATGTATTCAAACCTTGTTAGTCAGCTCAAGGAGGCTAACTCTTTGGATAAGCTTCCGGAAGTACTCGCCGAGATTCCCATTGTGAGGAAGGCTATGGGGTATCCTCCTCTTGTCACGCCTACGAGTCAAATAGTTGGGACGCAAGCGGTAATGAATGTAGTGACTGGACGTTGGAAAATGTTTTCGAAGGAGGTCAAGCAGTATTTCCTCGGATATTACGGGCGCCCTCCAGCGGAGGTCGATCCCGAAGTGCGCAAGTTGGCAATAGGGAGTGATGAACCAATAACCTGCCGCCCGGGTGAGAAGATCCCGCCTGAGATGGAACAAGCGCGTAAAAACGCTTCCGTTTGGGCTACTCAGGAAGAGGATGCTCTTTCATGGATAATGTTCCCGCAGGTTGCAAAAGACTTTTTACCGAAAAAATTTGCCATGCAGACTAAACGGGATGTAGGTCTTAATGAACTTGTAGATGAATCAGCATATCCGGCTTGAGTCCTTCTTCATTCTTTGAAATAATAGAATTCGCCTCTGAAGACGCTATGACGCGTCTTTTGGGGGTTGAGGACAAAAATGTTGATTTGTTTCAGGAGAGGTTCCCCGTCAGCCTTATTTTGCGTGGTCTTTCGATTCAGATACGCGGGGCTGATGAGGAACCTGTAAAGATAGTATATGGATTACTGAAACGCCTTGTTTCTGTTGTAAATAAAGGCTACAGGATAGAGGCCGATGATATAAAACATGCCATGGATGCAATAGCTGAAGGAAAAAACCCTCATATAGAGACTTTATGTTCGGAAATATTATGTACCACAGCTAAAGGAAAGCCAATACGAGCCAAAACTGTGGGACAGATGGAGTATGTAAAGGCGATACGTAACAATCACATTTTGTTCGGAATAGGGCCTGCTGGCACTGGAAAAACTTATCTTGCGGTTTGTGAAGCTGTTTCTATGCTGAAATCCCAGAAAATGAGCCGTATAGTTCTTGTCAGGCCGGCTGTTGAGGCGGGTGAAAGCCTTGGCTATCTGCCGGGGGACTTGCGGGAAAAAGTTGAGCCTTACGTGAAGCCACTTTATGATGCTTTTTATGAATTACTTCCAGCAGAGCGTTTCTTAAGATACATTGAGAAAAATGTCATAGAAATAGCTCCTCTTGCATATATGCGGGGGAGAACGCTTAATGACAGTTTTATAATATTGGATGAGGCCCAGAATACAACGCCTGAACAGATGAAAATGTTTCTGACGAGGCTTGGCTTTGGCTCAAAAGCTGTAGTAACGGGAGATGTCACTCAGATAGATTTGCCTTTCAGGAAACAGTCTGGTTTACGTCAGGTAGGTAATATTCTGGAAGGGATTGACGGAATATCGTTCTTTAATCTTACCTCTGCAGATGTCGTGAGACATGAAATTGTTCAAAAGGTTGTACAGGCTTATGAGAGATTTGAAGAGCAGAAGCGCGATAAGGAATAAACTTATACCAGCAGTTAAATATATACTCAACCTTTACAGATCTGTGAGCATATTATTGCCTTCTCTTCTGCTGTTGGCATACGGCGCCCTGACAATACAGTGGATATTTGGACAACATTACATTGTAGGGCAGCCGTCACCACAGAATTATATGGCTTTAAGCAAATTGCATTATACTGACAGAGCTGCTATGGAGCATTTGCGCAACTTAGCTGAACAGCGCATAGTTGCAATTGTGGTCAAAGACGGAGAAACAAAACAGGGATTCAGGGTCGCACTGCAAATACTCAATAGCTTGTCCAGCGAGACTGAGGTCGTTCCGATAGAGAATTTTCCGAAGGAGCTTTTCGAAGCAATAATGAGTATTCCTGAACCTGAGAGGAAAAAAATTTTATCGTATGTTGAGGAATTAGGAGAAAATTTGTCAGTTCCTGTCGGAGAAGAGGTAAATTTCATGCATCCTTCAGAGCGTTTATGGCATGAAGTTGACAAATTAGCGTTATCGCCTGATATGGCTAATATTATCTATCAGATCCTGAACAATCTTCTTGATAATAATACTAAGGTTGACGCCCAGCTCACGCAGAGATACAGAACTCAGCAGGGAGCTGATATCCCGATTATTGAGAGAAGAATTGGTATTGGAGATACCATAGTTGAAAAAGGACAGATAATAACTCCCCAAATAGCAGGATTACTTCGTTCTCAAGGATATATAGGTCAGGATTTTCCTTTGAAATCCCTCGTCTTTTGCAGCGTTTTGATATTATTTCTTCCTTTGTGGTTCAGTGTTTTTATAAAAAAAGAACCGCCTCAAAGACGTCCAATGCCGTGGTTTTTTATTTCACTGATTATTGGAACTAGTTGGTTCGTGGAGATGCTTGGCGCTTATGTAAATATAGTAGGTCTCGGAAGTTGCTTTTTGATAGTTTCTTCATATGTAACTCTATCTCCAAACATCTCTTTTTGTATTTCCTTTGCGGGGAACTCAATCTCAACATTTCTTATGATAGGAACAAATTATGAAAAAGTGGGGCTGCTCTTGTTTTTAGGTATCATATGCACGCTTTCAGGTCATTATATTATGAGAAACCTTGTTTCAAGAAGGAGAATAATGCATCAGACGATGATTCTTGGAGTTGTTTTTATTATAGTTGATGCTCTCCTTCGATGGGTAATTGGTTTGCATTACTTCTGGCTTGAAAGCGCAAAACTATTTGCTTTCGGAATGGTTTTGAGCTTAATATTTTCATTGTCCTTACCTTTTATAGAAGGAATCATGGGAATTATTACTCCAATGCGGCTTCGTGAAATTTGTCATCCTTCTGTGCCGCTTTTAAAAAAGCTGCAAATAGAGATTCCGGGAACTTATCAACACGCGCTTACCCTCAGTTCTCTTGCCGATGTGGTAGCGGAAGAGTTGTCTCTTGACGGTAATCTTATGAAAGCAGGAGCTTATTATCATGATATAGGTAAGCTGAGACGCCCGCTTTATTACGTTGAGAATCAAATTAGTGTAGGTAATATTCAAGATACTCTTTCACCTCCTCTTTCCGCGTTGACGATAATATCGCATGTAAGGGAAGGACTCGAACTCGCGGCAGAATACCGCATTCCGGCGGATGTACGCGACTTTATAGCTGAACACCACGGAACTACATTTTTAAGCTATTTTTATAAAAAAGCATTGGTTGAAGGATTAAGTGTTTCAGAGGAACAATTCTGCTATCCGGGACCCAAGCCTCAGTCACGCGAAACGGCATTGCTAATGCTGCTCGATTCAATGGAAGCTGGAATGCGTTCTTCCATCCAGAGTATTTCTTCAGCGGCTGACATAGAAAAGGTTATTAATCGAGTATTTGAGATGAAGCTCTCTGAGGGGCAGCTCGATGATGTCAACTTCACTTTCCGCGATATGGCTAAAATTAAGGAAGTTACTCTTAAAGCATTTCAGTCTATGTATCACACTCGAAAAATAAAGGAGCTTCAGGAAAAAACGCAGCGAGCATAATTGCATTTCAGGAGGAGTTTTATGAGCTTAATCAAAATGCCTGTTATGGTTTTATTATCAGCAATAGTATTTCTTATTTCCTTTCCGGCTTCTTCAGATTCTTCCGGAGTTGTTCTTGCCTTATCAGGAGGAGGGCTGAGAGGGCTTGCTCATGTTGGTGTAATTAAGGTGCTCAGTGATAATGACATCCCTATTGTCGGCATAGTTGGAACAAGCATGGGAGCTTTAGTTGGAGGGCTTACCGCAATAGGATATTCCACGGATCAGATAATTGAAATAGTTACCGATATTGATATTACAGCTTCTCTGGCTGAACATAGCGGCCGGGTTTTCGTTCCGGTAGACGCTCATTATGATGTGAACGTTCCATCGGGATACTGGTTGAGAAGAACAAGAACAGGAGATCAGCTTGGTCCACTTGGTTTTTTTTCGGCAGCAAAACTATATGAAAAGTTCACAAACTTGGCGTCAAAAGTAGAAGTTGTTGATTTTATGAATCTTCCCATACCTTTTGCAGCGATTGCCACAGATATTGAAACCGGAGAAAAAGTTGTCCTCAGAGCCGGAAGCATTGCTTCCGCAATGCGCGCTTCTATTGCTATTCCCGGTCTTTTTGAACCTTGGAGAATTGGAGACAGGCTGCTTGTGGATGGCGGGCTTGTGTCAAATTTACCGGTATTGACGGCTAAGGAAATCTTCAGCGGATTTCCTATAGTTGCTGTGGATGTTACAGATAAGCTGGAAAGAAGCAACCGCGTAGGATCAATAGTTGATGTTTTGGATAGGTCGATTACTATAATGACGCATCAAAATGTACTTGAAGAGAGAAAATATGCGGATGTTATAATAACTCCCGAAGTGTATGGATTTGGCATATTCGACGAATCAAAAAAGGAAGCTATCATAGAAGAGGGAATTAAAGCTGCCAACGAAAAGCTTGAAATCATAAAATCGATTTTGAGATTCTCTCCAGAAAGAAAGCTTATTAGAGTAGACGACACAAATGATGTACTGGTTAAAGATGTTGTTGTAACAGGACTTTCCATGGAAGCATCCGCATTGATAAGGGAAAAATATTTGCATTGGATTTGGAAACCCGCAGATGCAAAAGCAATTATTGCAGCAAGTAAGGAAATTGCTGATAGGAGTGATATTCTTGCTGCTGATTATCATATAATAAATGAAGACGGCCTGGTTGTTTACTTTGAAGTTGTCCCACTGCCTGATACCGAATGGGGAGTTTCAGGATATACTACAAATATTGACCCTTACCGTTCGATTTATCTAAGAGGCACATTCAGAAACCTGATTTCGGAAAGAGATTCTCTTCATGGTTTATTAAAAATTGGAGAAGAATGGGGTATTGATTTAAACTATCGAACTGACCCAAGCCCTATGAATCACTGGGAATTCAGATACTCACTTCAACACTTAAACTTTGAGCCTGTCAACAGTGCGAATAAGAATTGGAGACGGCATGGATTCGGAGTTTCACATTGGTTTGATTTTGGCAATCTTGATATAGGACTTGGATACGCTTATGAATATATTGATGGAACAGGAGGAAGCAATAATTCTTCCGGACCTGTTTTTTCTCTTTCTTTGAACACGCTTGATGTACCTTCCGACCCGACAAAAGGCAGCGCTCTTACACTATACGCATGGTGGGCTGACTTTGATCAAGTATTGTTTCGCGTAGATTATTTCCAACCATTAAAAATATCCAATGTGTGGAGGGCTTACCTGAGATTAGGATTTGCGGAAGGGAATTACAATGAAATCGGGCAGGCTACATACCTTGGATCAGCTGAAGAACTTCTTTCTGTTGCGGCTAATCCCATTGAAGCAGAGCGCATTGCTTGGGCAAATATTGCGTTTCGAAGAGTTATTAGCAGAAGTGTTTTGGGTACGATCACCGGAGAGATATTTGCGGGTATTGGATATGCT
>WRBZ01000048.1 GCA_009784305.1 Synergistaceae bacterium | reverse complement strand
TTTATCCTTTGCCGAAACGTTAAGAATACCGTTCACGTCAATATTGAAAGACACCTCTATCTGCGGAATGCCCCTTGGCGCCGGCGCTATTCCATCAAGCGTGAACTGTCCGAGTTTGACGTTGTCGACAGCCATGGCGCGTTCGCCCTGGAGGACCATTATCTCGACCTGCGTCTGATTATTTGCCGCAGTGGTAAACACCTGGCTCTTTGAAACTGGTATCGCCGTGTTGCGTTCGATAACTTTCGTAAAAACGCCGCCTAAAGTCTCAAGCCCTAAGGAAAGCGGGGTCACGTCAACAAGTACGATGTCCTTGTGATCCCCTCCGAGTATTGCTGCCTGTATAGCGGCGCCCGCAGCGACACATTCGTCCGGATTTATGCCTTTTGTCGGTTCCTTGCCAAGAAGCTCGCGTATCTTCTTCTGAACCATCGGCATACGCGTACTTCCCCCGACAAGAAGAATTTTGCTGATCTCTTCTACGGGAAGTTTTGAATCCTCTATTGCCCGCTTTGTGGGCCCTATGACCCTGTCAAGAAGATCCGCCGTCATTTCTTCAAACCTGGCGCGGGAAAGGTTCATTTCAAGATGCTTCGGCCCGGTTTGGTTCGCTGTGATGAACGGCAGCGAAATTGTGGTCTCCGCCATTGAGGAAAGCTCCACTTTTGCTTTTTCTGCAGCTTCGCGAAGCCTTTGCATTGCCATTCGATCATTCGAAAGGTCTATTCCTTCATTCTTCTTAAATTCCGCCACCATCCAGCGCGCAACCCGCTCGTCCCAGTCGTCTCCGCCGAGCCTGTTGTCACCCGCCGTCGCAAGAACTTCAAACACGCCCTCTCCGACGTCGAGCAGCGAGACGTCAAAAGTGCCCCCGCCCAAATCGAAAACCAGTATTTTGTGCTCTCCCTGCTTATTTTCACCATATGCAAGGGCCGCAGCCGTTGGTTCGTTGATTATCCTGAGGACATCGAGCCCCGCTATCGTTCCGGCATCCTTCGTAGCTTGACGCTGCGCGTCCGTAAAATACGCGGGCACGGTTATGACGGCTTGTTTTATGGTTTCCCCAAAATATTCCTCAGCATCGTGTTTCAGCTTTTGAAGCACCATCGCCGAAATTTCCTGTGGAGTGTAACTCTTTCCGTTTATCGTAACTTTCCGGTCTGTCCCCATATCGCGCTTGATCGACATTATCGTGCGGTCGGGGTTCACTATCGCTTGCCGCTTTGCCAATTGCCCGACAAGGCGCTCTCCTTCTTTCGTGAAAGCCACCACGGAAGGAGTCGTGCGCATACCCTCCGCGTTCGGGATTATCGTTGTCTGATCTCCCTCCTGCACTGAAATGCAACTGTTTGTGGTTCCCAAGTCAATTCCTACAATTTTAGCCATTATCTATCACCTCTATGATTAGAAATTTTTTACTCTTTTGTTGATATCTCAGTCAGTTTTCCTACCTTCACCTGAGCAGGCCGGAGAACTCTCTCTTTCGTGCGGTAACCCTTTAATAATTCCTCCACTACTTTTCCGTCCAAATCCGGGTCCGTCACTTCTTCCGTACCTACCGCGTCGTGCAGCAGGGGGTCAAACTCAAATAATTCTCCGTTCTTGATTGAGACTATAACTTCTACCCCAAGCTCCTGCAGAACGCTCAGGAATTGCCTCTGTACCATTTTTACGCCTTTCAGCACGTCTAAAGCCGTGGAGTCCTCAGGGACACTCAGCGCCCTGTCGAGGTTGTCAAGGACTGGAATAAAGTCAAGCACCCTGCTTTCCGATATTAAAGCGCGCAGTCTCGTTTTTTCCTTTTCAGCACGCTGGCGGTAGTTGTAATAATCGGCGCGTTCAAGGGCGAGTTCGCTCTGCAGCTCTAAAATTTTTTCCTCATGCTCGGTTTTTTGTATTTCAGTTCCATTTTGCTCAGATACTACAGGTTCCTGCATAACCTCATTTTCATCCGTATGAGCGATATTCTCCTTTTTCGTTTCATGTTGTTTTTTCATTTTCTCTTTCCTCCATTGCCGCCACTATTCCCTCAAGAATGGAAATAGACCTTTCGTAATCCATTCTGAGCGGGCCGATTATCCCTATCACTGCCTGCTGCCCGCAGGCTTTTGCAGGCAGGAATATTATCGAGTTGTCCTTTATCTGTTCAGAGTAGTTTTCATTGCCTATACTAACCTTGAGGCTGTTATCCACCCTGCATTGTTCGACCATATCTGCAAGGTATTTTTCCTCCTCCAGAAGCGAAAGGATAGCCTGTATTTTCCCTATCTCCTGGAAATCAGGGAGTTTAAGTATCTGCTGGGCGCCGCTGCTAAAGAAACGGTAGTTTTTTAAAATTAGAAGGTTTTCCATCTCTTTCATTGCGGTTTCGCAAATACCTTCCATTTCCTCCAATCCTGTAAGTGCGTAACTGTAAAGTACCTGCCTCACGTCGTTCCAATTTCTTCCGGAAGCGATAGTGTTGATACGCCTTGCTAATTCCTCAAGCAAATTCGGGCTCATCCTGTAAGGGAGGGTAAAATGGTTGTGATAAACAAGCCCGCCTTTTAATACAACTATAAGAAGAACTGAAGAACCTCCCATGTGAACAAAATCTATTCTTTGTATCTCAATATCGCCAAGGGCTGGTACAGCAGCTATGCCTACGCAATTTGTCAGCCGGACGATCATGTTGGTTACGCGTTCCATAACCTCCTCTATACCACCGGTGCTTCTTGAACCTGAAGGCTGGTAAAACTCCTTTTCCAGCATCGAAGCCTCCATGAAAGGAGTGCGGCTGCGCTGCATTATCGAGTCGACATAAACCCTGTAAGCCTTAGCAGTAGGAAGCCTGCCCGAAGAAGTGTGAGTCTGGTAAAAGAAATCCATATCCTCGAGATCCGACATCTCATTACGAATTGTTGCAGGGCTGAGGCCTTTTATATATTTCTTAGTTATGGTACGGCTGCCGGCAGGTTCTCCGCTCTTTATATACTCGTATACCACTGCAAGAACTATACCCAGTTGACGTTCGGTCAGCACACCATCATCCCCCTTTTTTTTGTATTAGCACTCTCTGTTAATGAGTGCCAATACATCAATACAAGAAAGAGAATATCAGATATAATTGTTAATGTCAATACTGCGTCGCGCTTGCTGATAAGAAAACTCCGAATGCGCTGAAATAACCGAAATACGTCAAAATAATTTTTTTATCTTCGGAAATACATTGTAAAATCACTGTTAAGTAAAAATATATTTAGTTTTCTAAGGAGGAGTTTTCTTAACATGTATTCAACAGTTTCATGGGAGCTAATGGAAAAATTTGTCTTTGATGTGTTTTGCGCGTGCGGAGTTCCTCCTGAAGACGCCGGCGTATGTGCGGATGTCTTGCTGGAATCCGACCGGAGGGGGATAGAATCTCATGGCGTAAACCGCCTGAAACCGATTTATGTGGATCGCATTATGGCTAAGATACAAAACCCTGTAACAAATTTTGATATAGTATCAGATTCCGCCGCCACTGCGGTCGTTGACGGGCATGACGGAATGGGGCAGGTCATCGCCAAACGTTGTATGCAAATGGCAATAGACAAAGCTAAAAAATTCGGGCTTGGAATGGTAGCCGCAAGAAACTCCACTCACTTCGGCATAGCGGGGTACTATGCGAGCATGGCGGTTAATAATGGATGTATAGGCATAACGGGAACCAACGCGCGCCCGTCGATAGCCCCGACTTTCGGAGTTGAGAATATGCTCGGGACCAACCCTCTGACTTTTGGAATACCGTCGGACGACCCTTTTGAATTCATGCTGGATTGCGCCACGTCGATAACCCAGAGAGGCAGAATAGAACATTTTGCCCGCATCGGCGCACCGACCCCTGCCGGAATGGTAATAGGAAAGGATGGAAACACAAAGACCGACTCGGAACAAATACTGAAAGACCTTGTAAACGGGGCTGCAGCCCTTGCGCCTGTCGGAGGCATAGGAGAAGAATTGGCGGGATACAAGGGTTTCGGATATGCGACCGTAGTTGAAATATTGTGCTCTGCTCTTCAAAATGGAAGCTATTTAAAATTGCTTGACGGAATTGGAAAGGATGGCGAAAGACAGCCACACCGCCTCGGACACTTCTTCATAGCCATTGACGTTGGATTTTTTATTCCTCTTAAGACGTTCAAAAATATAACTGGAAATATACTGCGCGACCTCAGAAACTCTGAAAAAGCGCCGGGACACGACCGCATTTTCACAGCGGGAGAGAAAGAATACCTTATCCGGCAGGAACTCAAGACAACAGGACTGCCGATAAACAAGGGCGTCCAATCTGAACTCATAGCAATACGTGATGAATTTGGACTAAAGCAATATAAATTCCCGTTTGAGAGTTAAAAAAGGGCGGTCAATGCCGCCCCTTTTTTTGCCTTTATTTTATTTGTACGCTGCAAATTTTTAATCTGCGCGGCCTAACACTATATCTTCAACTATACTTCCGTTGACTATGTGACTCGAAACAATGCGGGCTGCATCCTCGACTTTAACGGGACCGTAAGTTATCCTCGGCTGTCCTTCGCGTATTACATCGACAAGGGGTTCTTTTTGGCACATTCCAATACATCCCGTAGTTTCTATGGAGACATCCTTTACCTCACGCTTTTGCAGCTCCTGCATTATAGCTTGCATGACGCTCCTCGCTCCTGCGGCTATTCCACAGGTACCAAGACCTACTATAATACGTGTGCGCCCTCCTGAACGGGCTGATGTCTGGTCGCTGGCAGTTTCTTTTATCTTTCGCAGATCAGCCAGATTTGTTATCTTTGCCATGCCGTCCTCTCCCCTTTACAATTTCTTATACTCATCGAGTATTTTAACAACCGAATCAACTTCAAGCCTGCCATGTGTGTCAATATTTATCATTAGCACTGGCGCAAGGCCGCAAGCTCCGATACATGCCACCGGCTCAAGAGTGAACACCAAGTCGCTTGTCGTTTCGTTATCTCCAACTCCAAGCAATTCTTTAAATTTATCCATTATCTTAAGGCTCCCGCGTACATGGCACGCAGTTCCGCGGCAAACGCGGATGATATTTTTCCCGCGCGGCTTAAGATGGAATTGCGCATAAAATGTAGCCACTCCATAAATCTCAGCAAGCGGTAACTTAAGCTCCTGAGAAATTGTTTCCATTGCTTCAGGCGGAAGGTATCCGAGTTCCCCCTGTACTCCCTGCAAAACCGGGATAAGCCCGCCTTTCTGATTTTTCCACGGCGCCAATACTTCCCGCGTTTTCTGACGCATAACTTCTGCTTCCATCGTCAATCCGCTCCCCTCGAAATTTATTCCGATGTTGCAAATTTTAACACAAAATGCACAAAAAAAAAAGTGGTCAGTGGTCAGTGGTTAGTGATCATAAAAAAAGTTTTACTTAAATTTTCTTTCCCAACTCTATAATGTCCATTTTACATTGTGAACTGTGCATTGTAAATTGTGAATTGGAAATAGTCTTTTCCTCCTCTGCTTCTAAAAGGCCCGCTATTCTTTCATAATCAAGCTCACGGGCTATTTCACGGCGTAAGACACCCGCTCCATGCTGTCCCTTCAACATCCCGGCGAGCAGGCGCTTAACCATTATTACAGCTATTCTCGGATTAGCCCAATCACACACGTCGCGCCCGAATTGCCTGAGCAGCTTGAGCTGTTCTTCAGCAGGAGGGTATGACGGATCATCGCGGAATATAAAAGGATTGGCGAGCGCTCCTCTTGCCGCCATAACGCCAACGCATCCGGCGTCAAGATAAACTTTCGCGTCTTCATGGGTATACACGTCGCCGCTGCCGGATATCCTGCCGGGAAACGTTCGCGCCATATCGCATACTATTTGTTTATCCGCGGTTCCCTCATAACGTTGGGCAGGAGTTCTTCCGTGCAGGCAAACGTTATCCGCTCCCGCTTCAACAAGCCCTTCTATGAATTGATGCGTGGTCAATCCGTTCTTTTGCGGGATCTTGCGTATTTTAACCCAAACCGGCAAGCCGATTCTTTTAAGCTCTTCCACCATTGAAAAAGCTGTTTCCGGATATTCCAGGAGCTTTGCCCCCGCTCCGCGTTTTTGCACTTTCGGCATGGGGCACGCCATATTTATTCCAAGCGCAAAGTAAGGAGCGGCACCGTTCTTTGTCCTATTTTCATCGGAAACGGAGAGCGCAAACTCAGCCGCGCGCACAAGAGAATCCGCATCTCCCGCAAATAACTGAAGAACGACCGGCGATTCGCCGGGTAAAACCTCCAGCATGCTCCTTGTTTTCTTATTTTTATACAGCAACCCTGAAGCGCTCACCATCTCGGTATGTGTTATCACTGCGCCAAGCCGCGAGAAAAACAGCCTTACGGGAGGAATAGTTATACCCGCCAAAGGAGCAAGCCATAAGGCGGGGGCATTTTTTTCATTCTGTGGATTTGTTTCGTATTTGTTGTGCATTTTTTTCTCTTAACTCTACAACGGGACATCGAGGACGCCGTCCTCTGCTGTTTTTAATTGTGAATTTTGCATTGCCCTGTTGTTTCTTTCATATGTTATCCTCATTCCCTCCAACGTCAGCCAAGGGTCTACGTGTTGAATGGTTTTCGCATATCGCGACATTAATTCCGCGTGTCCGCCCGTAGCTATGACTATGCACTCTTCTGCACCAAGTTGATCTTTTATCATCGAGACTATCCTGTCCGTCATGCCCGCGTTGCCATATATC
>WRBZ01000047.1 GCA_009784305.1 Synergistaceae bacterium | reverse complement strand
TTATGATTTTTTGGCGTGGAAAAATAAGGTCATACAAGTGATTGACGACATGGCTGATGGCATGGATAACGCAATTAAAGAACAAAGGAAGAGCGAAGAAGAGGTTTGCGCGTTGATAACCTCGAGTTCTTTGGAACAAAACACTTCTCCCGATGTGTCGATCAGTCTCAATGCTGCGTCCGGCGAGTTTGTTCAAAACGGCAGAGTAGTGAGGAATGCGCAGTTGATCTCATATACTGACGGTGCAAACAGCGGCCTGATAGGTATATGGTGCGATCTGAGCGGAGAAAACTGGTTTGAGAACAAGATGATATATGATCCTGTACCATGTTTATCAACCGAGAGTATAACCGTGGAGCAGGCTGTGGACTTCCTTACAAAATCTTATCTTGCGGACGGCAGTTGGGTACAATTTATAACTGACGTCATGGAAATGGACGTCGAGCAGATAAATGAAATCCAAATGATGGTCCTCATAGGCGTATTCGACGGGCTTATACAACGGGGGAATCTCAACGGGGACATGGGTGAAGTTGAAAAGTTTATAGAGTTATCATATTTACTCGAAAAAGAGATATTGCCGTCTGGCGTCCTTTCTATACCTGACGCGGAATCATTCCGTCACAACTTGAGTCCAGTCTTTTTAACAATGGCAGGGCTAATGCTAAGAAAGGGTATCTTTGCTGAGGCTCCTCCCGAAAGTGTGGATGACGAAATAAATAGGGCAGTATTCATCAATCAGCTTCTAACAGCGATTATAGGTTACGCCGCATCGATGAGTGCGATTCCTCCTTGGAGTTCCGTGCCCCAACTAGGTCCAATGATGGGGAATACACAGTTTGCTGGGAAGCAGAAGCTCACGGTAAGGCTTACTCATATTGAGCCTGGTGACGAGTATGATAAATGGCCCTGGGATTATAACTTGAGTATCAACTTATCTTCTGCTGGATCGATCGATATGTATCAATACCGCCCGAAATTGAACTTTTTTTCCGCAGAGCATCTGGAAGATGAGTTGTGGTCCCTGAAGATGGGGCAGATCAGTGTGGTAGCAACCTGGTTTATGGAAAAAGGGATTGAAAAAGCCATAAATGCATTTGTCAAAGGTATCCCAGGAATGGCGGCATGCGCTGAGGTGGGTCATGCTATCTATGAACTGGTGGATGCATATAAGAAAAATGATGGAAGAAACGAGATCGCAGACAAGGCATTGGCTCTGTCTTATTATACTCAACTCTCAAATGCAGCTTGCCTTGGGGCAGCTCTCACCTTGACTTCCAGTGGCGGAATTTGCATTAATGAGTGGTACGTTTTTGAGGTTGAACTTGAAGAGATTCTTGCTGAATACAGGGTCAAAACCGGGGTTAGTTTGTATGTACAAGACATAATAGCTCTCCTAGAGGACAAAGACTTCGCAAACAACAAACTGCGAGATTTTGCACGCTGGTACGATAAATTTTACATTCAGGTCTTTGCCGTCCCGCAGAAAAAGGAGCTATGATGGGAAAAAAAGCAAGAGTAGAGACAGTACGTCGTTCTATCGTTTACGTAATGGCGTTAATCGCCCTGGTTACTGCAGTTATTGGCTTAAAAGGTCCAGTCACTGAGAATATGGAAAAACGTAAGGAAAGACGTGAGGCGGAGGAGGAAAAACGTGATGAGCAAATGAAGTTTAATAAAGATGTAATGATTAGTCGGCTCGCCAGAATAGGAGTAGTCGTTACGGAGTATACGTACGATAGCTATGAGCGGAAGGAGAAAATCTACGATGGTGAGTATATCTATTCTGACAAACTGGAACTTCAGTTGAGCTTGTATTCATCTTTTTTGGCCTCGTATATTAATAAAAACAAAGCACCTGAGATGAATGATATAAAAAAAATATTTTTACATAATAATATGAAGCCAGCTGAAAGACTCCTACAGTTTTGTCTTTGGGCAGAGCTAACAAAGGATTATATACAGAATTACGAAGACGCTCTTAGAACAGCAAAACTGGTTTATGACGAGGAATATGGACTGTACAAGGGCAAGTTGCATTATGGTGAACTGACGGGTAAAGAGAGAATTGAGCTTGCGAAAATCGTCCGTAATAATCCGGAATTCATGCCCGAAGACATATTTTTTGAAGAGCTGAAAAATCTTGAGCCATTGAGATATGAAGAATTTGAGCGCCTATTACTTGAGTGGAAACGCGAAATGGCCGAATTTTGATCAAAGCCGGATATTCCGTTCGGATTTAGGAATGTAGTACCTATTGACCTTCAAGTTACTCGATACATTATACTAATTTCATGCCGCATCGAAATGTGTTTGGTTTTTCGGCGCGTATTTAGCAAAAAACATGATAAACCGGGAGCAGCAATGGAAAAGAGTTCAAGAGCAAAAACGATAGTTGGTTGTTCTTTCGCTGTTATTATGGCATTAAGCGTATTACTTGCCACTGTCCATGACTCTATGGAAGGGTATATCGAGGATCAGAAAAGAGTTGAAGAGGCACTCATACCAATAAAACGCGCGATCAGAACTAAACTGAACGATATTGGGGTATACGTCAATGAGTATGCGTGCGACAACGAAGGGCGGATAGAGGAAATCGGCGACGGGGATTTTATCTATGTTGACAAGCTGGAACTGCAGTTACACCTGTATTCAACCTTTATTGCCACATACTACGACAATGGGTACAGAGCGCCGACAAAGAATGGCATTAAAAAAATGTATAACGCCATAAGGCCGACCCTTTTAAAAAGGTTTAATCATTTCTGTAGTTGGGCAGAAATCTCAAGGGAGTACATCAGAAATTACGAAGACGCTCTGAGAACAGCGAAAATAGCTTATGACGAGGAATATGGGCTGTATAAGGGCAAATTACATTATGGTGACTTGACAGCCAATGAGAGGATCGAACTTGCGCAGTTCGTCCGTAATAACCCGGATTTCATGCCTGAGGACATCTATTCCGAAGTATTGAAAAATCTTGAGCTTATAACTCTGGATGCATATGAGAGCATAAAGCAAGAATGCAATAACTGACAGGGATGGATAATCTGCGTCCATGGTAAATTCGAATCATATCGTTAGTTTAAAAGGTCAGCCGTTCCAAGGGATGCCAGACCCCCTAAATTAATATCGCCCCCAAAAACGCAGGGATTAGCAGGTAGAACAGGCAAAACCCCGAAAAATGCGCCCCTGCAACGGCGTCACGCCCCTGCCATCTGCAGAGGAGGACTTAACCACATAAGCCCCGCCCGGACGCATGACGCCAACCCACTGCCCTGCTTGCTGCAATCCAGCAACCGGGACTTCCCGGACAGCCATTTTTGCGTGGCTATTAGCATAAGTTGTTTGCGTACAGAAGCGAATGAACGGATTTAGTGTGAATTAACACAGAAGCGGATTCGTCATTATGATTGTTCGACTAATTACGCCCGGACTTATAAGATTTCCAGAAAAACATCCGGTTTTTAGCACAAAATGCAAGTAGAGTACGAATTTTAAGTGAAAAACGTCTGTTTTTCTCGATAATCAGCCAAAATCCGCATGAAAATCGTACTTTACTTAAGATTTGTGTAAAAAATGATGGTATTTTTCAGAAATGGTGTTTCATCAAGCAAATGTCCCCAAAAAGTATCATGACAAAGAATTACGGTCAATGCAATTAGGACAGATTGAGGCGGCGCAAGAATGGTTTAATAAATATGCGATCAAACAAATCACGGACGCTATTACAAGCATAAACCCTGCACTAAAAGGAATATTTAAAGCTGGTACTGCTGCTTTTGACCTGGTTAATGCTCTCGTTAAAAATGAAGAAAAAAATAAGAAAGTGGATCGTGCTTTAAAAATGTCTGATTATGACAAGCTTTCAGACGTAGCTTATATTGGAGCAGCGATCACATTTACTTCATCAGGCGGAATACTATTTAATCATATCATCATAGAAGTGGATAAACTCGAGGAGGATCTGGAAGTATACAAGGTTGAAACCGGTATTAGCCTGGATGTGCAAGACTTCATAAGCTTCTTGCTGACAGAAGATGATGAAATTAATAACGATAGAATTAAGAAGTATGTGGATTGGTACAGATCAGTACACAATCAAAAGTAGTGAGGGAAAATAATGGAAACGGAATTAAGGGCAAGAAAAAAAGAGACAATACGTCGTTGTGTTGTTTACGTAATGGCATTAGTCGCACTGGTTACTACAGTTATTGGCTTAAAAGGTCCGATCACTGAGAATATTAAAATGCGTAAGGAAGAAAGCGAGAGGTTGAATAAAAAAAGTAGAAAATATGTTTTTCAGGGGCTTGAAGCCATCCACGTAGGCGTTAACGAGTTTACATACGATAGCGTGGAGCGGGAGGAGGATATCGGCGACGGGCATCTTATCTATTCTGACAAGCTGGAACTGTTATTGAGCCTGTATTCAACGTATAGGGCCTCATTTGATAACGATTTGCTTACTCCGCCTACGAAGGAGGATATTATCAGGTTATATCAGTCATATAACGACTACTTGTTTGACAGATTTACTGATTTTTCCAGATGGGCATATTATTTGTATTTTTATTTCTGGAGTTATGAAAATGCGCTAAGAACAGCAAAATCGGTTTATGACCAGGAATACGGGTTATACAAGGGCAGATGGCAATATGGCGAGTTGACGGCTGAAGAGAGGATCGAACTTGCGCAGTTCGTCCGTGAAAATCCCGGATTTATGCCAGAGGAAAACTATTTCGAAGAACTGAAACTCTTTGAGCCCATAACTCAGGAAGCGTATGAGAGCATAAAGCAAGAATACTTTATCCGAATGTCTGGTAGTTGATCTGCACCCATGGTAATACGGGAAAGTATTGTCTGCATGGTTAAAATGTGGTACAATGACCGCGCCTGCGGGAGAGCGCTGCAAGCTCTCCCGCAACTTGTTTCTATCAATATGAATTCTTTTTTCTGGCGTCTGACATTTGAATTCCGGCGCCGCACATTGGTTCGTGGGCGCAGCCCGCTTTGGAAGGGGCAAAAAAATGATTTCACTGATCGGTTCGACAGGTTCGATCGGAAAGCAAGCCCTCGACGTGCTCGACCACCTCGGCGAGCGCCCGGTGGCCCTTGCGGCCGGAAGAAATGTGTCGGAGCTTGAAAACCAGTGCCGCAAGTACCGGCCCGAAATGGCCGTGATGTCCGATGCGGCCGCCGCAAGCGACCTGCGCGTCAGATTGTCCGACACGCCGGTAAAAGTGCTCGGAGGGCCTGACTCCGTTTGCGAGGCCGCTGCCCACCCGCGCGCGGTGACGACCTTGGTGGCGTCGCCCGGTATTTCCGGGCTCCTGCCCACGCTTGCCGCGATCGGCGCCGTACCCCGGCTGGCGCTTGCCAACAAGGAATCCATGGTGTCCGCGGGGCGGCTCGTTATGAAGCGGATGGGTGCGAGCAAGACCCTGCTGTTGCCTGTGGATTCGGAATTATCCGCTGTATTCCTCTGCCTGGAGGGCGTCCCGCGCGAGCTTGTGCGGAGGGTAATACTCACGGCTTCCGGCGGGCCGTTCTATGGGCGGAGCCCGGAGAGTTTGTATGATGTGACGATAGAAGACGCGCTCAAGCACCCCAGCTGGAAAATGGGCAGAAAAATCACGATTGACAGCGCTACGCTGCTGAACAAGGGGTACGAGGTCATAGAGACGATGCATTATTTCGGGATGCCCCTGGAGCGTATCTCGGTCAGCATCCACAGGGAAAGCATAATCCACGCGGTCGTCGAGTATGTCCACAAAAGCCCGTACATCTATATGACGGCGGCGGACATGAGGCTGCCGATCCAATTCGCGTTGACGTACCCGGAAGTCCGGCCTCCGCTTGTTAAGCCGCTCGATCTGAGCGCTCTGCCCTCGTTTGCGGAGGAGCCGCCGGATCAGCGCGCTTTCCCATGCTTCGCGCTTGCGCTGGAAGCGGCCGGTCGGGGGGGGCTTGCGGGGGCGGTGCTTGCGGCGGCGGGGGAGACGGCGGTGGCGCGTTTCCTAAACGGGGAGATACGGTTCACCGACATAGCGAAATGTGTGGAATCTGCGCTCGCGCGCGTCCCTTCGGGGGATCATTTGTCGCTTGGCGATATCCTGGAAGCGGACGCGGAGGCCCGGCTCTACACGCGCATGGTGAACGTGGCGGTATAATAAGCCGAGGCCGGCACACGAGCGCGCGGGTTTCGCCCAACGCTTTAATGACATTATAGAATAATGTCGAAAATCATGACAGAAATTCGCGGCCGCGCTGCGAACTATATTGTATAAGGGACACATGCAGTGTATAATAACTGCTGCGCTATCATCATATAGGGCTGGCAAAGTGTGCGATTTTTTCATGAGAGGTGCGATCACGGGTTGAACAAACTCCCGGAAACCCTGCCTGGGCGCATAATACTTACCGACGACCCCCTGCGCGCGAAGATGCTCGCCGCCCACCACCTGGAGTGCAATACTCTGGTTTACGAGCTGGGGGATGTCCTGGCTTACTCAGGCAGCTATAAAAATGTGGCGATCGCCGTTGTATCATCCGGTTTCGGGAGCGGCGCGGTTTTGTCGTGCTGCGAGGGGCTTGCGGGGCTGGGCGCGGCGGAGATAATACACTTGGGCGCGTGTACCTCGACAGATGAGCTGCATGGGCTTCGATCGGTGATACTCGCAAGCGGGGGGAGCCAAAACCTCCTGACCCGCGCGAAGTACTCTGCGAAGCGGTATGGTTTGCG
>WRBZ01000046.1 GCA_009784305.1 Synergistaceae bacterium | reverse complement strand
CTGATGCAATTATTGCGCTCGCAGGGTATATTTACGAAAAAGTCGGAAAATCAAAAAATAAGACGCTTTCTGCGCTTAGAAAAATCGGAGATGCCTGGGGTATCCCTGAATTCGCGATAAAAAATATTACCGGACGCTTTTACGAGAATAACCCGCAGTTTTTCACCCCGGAAATGCTGCTCAAAACGGCAAAGCAGTTTTTAGCTTTTGATTTCAAAAATATACTCTCGCAAAAAAACATATCTTATAAAGATAAATATTTTGAATCCGACAGCGTTTTAGATATGCCGCCAATTTCACGTTATTTTTCTTATTCGACCGGTTTGTCGATAAACGCTTTCTGTATGTGCGAATTCGGCGATGAGACTCTGTTTATAGCGGTTTGCGGGGCAAAAATACCACTTGAACGCGACCAGCTTATGCTTGAAGCAATACACCGCGCACGCGTACCGCTGCCGGAACCTCAAAGAGATTTTATCCCAACCGGTAAAACCGCTTTATCTATATGCGGAGACACTTATTGCGGCGAGCGATACACAAAATGGCGTATTGCAAGAAATATCGACGATCCCATTCAAAGATACGGCGACGACGGATATGCCTATTCCTATAATAAAGTCGCGCAGCTTATTTCACAGAATACTTTCAACATAGTAAACTCCGAGTGCGTCTTATCGCCCGTCTACAGCGAAACCCAGCAAACTGGCAAATACCTTGATTTCGTTCTCGGCGCGCACCCTGAAAAAACCGTTTCGTGTTACAAAAAAGTAAACATCGGCGCTGTGATGCTCGCGAATAACCACACAATGGATCTCGGCGCTGCCGGCTGCAGGCAGACCCGTAAATATTTTGAAGAAGCAGGTCTCAATCCGATAGGGACGGGCAGTAACATTGACGAGGCTGAAAATCCGCTGTTAATCGAAATGAACGGTGTTCAGGCAATTGTTTTCAACGCATATTGTTATTATCTGGAGAAACGCCATAAGATTTTCAGGCATTATTGTTTAGGCGCTAATACCGGCGCGGCTTTCGGAACTGATATTCTGGAAGATATTTCTCTATGGTGCAGAATACGCTCATACCGTGAAAAGCATCCGAATGCGTTTATCGTCTTTTCACCGCATTGGTCGACTGATTTCAATGAGCGTCATTTACACCTTCGTCCGATTGCCGCGAAAGCTTTTGACGCAGGCGCTGATATCACAATAGGTCACGGTCCGCATATTCCGATTGGAGCGGAACACGTAAACGGCAAAATTTGCGTTTATTCCGTCGGTAATTTTGTGTTCAATACCACCGGGATTGACCTTGACGCATCGGGCAAGCCGCCCTACGGAATTGTGGCTCAGATCAATTTTTCATTAAAGGATCCCGAATTAAGGCTGTATCCTATTTATACACATAATTTGAAAACGTTTTTCCAACCGTATCCCGTAACCGACAAGGCGCAGTATGAGGAATTCACTGCTTCGCTTATAGGATTGGAAAAATTTGAAACTAAGAAAGACGATATTGGTTATTATCTTAGAATTGTCCTGAACAGGACATAAATCAGCTATAACTTATACCGGTGCAGCAGCTTTAATACGCCTTTCCATCTGATCGGCGTCTGTGGCATATCCAATCGCCGTTCTTTCCGTAATTTTACCGCTGTTGAAAAGTTTCAGGAGGTACATGTCCATACTGATCATTCCCTCGTTCACCGAGGACCGGATGACGCTGTCTATCTGGTGCGTTTTGGATTCGCGGATAAGATTGCGTATTCCGCTGTTGCAGTGCATAATCTCAAAAGCCGGTATCTGCCCGCCTGATATATGGGGCACTAACATCTGAGTGACTGTAGTTTGAAACACCATTGATAACTGTACCCGTATCTGCTGCTGCTGACCCGGCGGGAATACGTCGATTATGCGGTCCAACGTATTGACCGCACCGACCGTGTGAAGCGTAGAGATAATAAGGTGCCCCGTTTCGGCGGCGGTCATCGCCGTTTTGATTGTTTCATAGTCGCGCATTTCTCCAAGCAGGATGATATCCGGAGACTGGCGCAGTGATGAGCGCAGCGCCGTCAAGTACGATTCGGTATCCGTTATGATTTCACGCTGGCTTATGACGCTTACATCATCTCTGTGAAGATATTCGATCGGATCCTCCAAGGTGATGATATGACAATTACGTTTTCTGTTGATGGCGTTTACGATACAGGCGAGCGTTGTAGTTTTTCCGCTGTTAGCCGATCCTGTTATCAGCACTAATCCGTTTTTTTTGTTGGCAATATCCATGACCTCGTCGGGGATATTCAATTCCTTGTAGTCAGGGAGTTCAAAAAGCACCACCCTAATGTTTACCGACATTGTGCTGCGCTGTCTGTAAGTGCATATCCTGAAACGGGCAAGTCCCGGAACGGACACAGGAAAATCGTCATCGCCGTTCTTAATAAAGTCGTCAATGTTCCTTTTCGCCATTCCGTATAAATCCCTTATCATTCTCTCCGACTCTTCCGGGGTAGTGATGTTTTCTGTCTGCGGTAAAATTACCCCGTCAATTTTAAATAAAATTTTATGCCCCGCTCCGATAAATAAGTCGGAAACTCTTTTCTCCACAGCAAGTTTTAACCAATCCAGTATCCCCATCAATGCCACCCTCTCATTTGCCCGGCCATACCTGTAAATTGTCATTCGGCAACCACGTTCCGGTATCTCTCATTCTCCAGCTCAGTATATCGTATGAATCCTTATTAAATGCCACTTTAACATAAAGCTCCCTGCTCCCGGACACAATACAGGAAAACTCCGCTGTTCCCGCCGCAAGCTCTCCATCCCATTGTGTTTTAACCTCCGTACCTCTGATGGTGGAAGTATCCGGAATTGTATCCGCCGTGATAAGCTCCGCGAGGATACATTCAGCCAATGTATCCGCTTCGTAATAGTTTATTACCATCCTTGCCTCTACGTCTGTCAGAGCCTTGCTGTTTCCGGCGGCTGTATATGAAATAAGGGCAAAAATCGTAAGGCACAGTGTTGTGAACACGAGCACCACCGATGCGCTGCCTAAGCCAATCCCGCTCTTATTCATTAAAACCCGCCCTCCGCCTCGCGGCTGCCGTGAAACCGATTATTTCTTTCCCCATCATCTTATCCACGGATATTTTACACAACAACGGAAACTCAAAGTTCTCATCCGCCGCGTTTCCAAGGATTTTCTTAATGTGCAGTGCATATACGGCTTCCTTTTTACCGCAAACCAGCCCTCCCGCATCGTAATACACGACAGCGGAGTCGCCTTCCAGATTGTACTCCCCGCCCAAAACAGCCGCAGTTTTTTCCAAATCCCCATAAGCTTTGTAACATTCCGCGCCATTTCTCGCAAAGATAAGCGCGCGGTTCATATCCCGCGTATCATTTGCCATAAAGTAAGAGCCTATAAAGATATTGACGCAGATGGAAGCGCAAATAGCAAATATCGTTACTACTATCAACTGCTCCATCAGAAAGAGCGAAGACCTCGATCGCCAGTTCACTTTACAGCCCTCCTCCCGCAAACGCAATACCCGTCTTTCCGCGCGGCGAGATGAAAACGCTTTCTGAGCCGACTGATACCTTTATCAACCCGTCCTCAAACCGTTCAAACGACAACGATTTGTTTCTAATGACAGGCACGCCTTCCTCGGGATAGAATTCGAGCCCATCCTCAAAAAATAACTCATAAACCCATCCATCATAATGATAAATCAACGTGATATATTTGATATCTTCGTATACTTCTTCAATACAGAGGGCTGGCAGTCCGTGAAAGCCCACCATGTAAACCTTCCCGGCATCATCCCCGTTTTTTACTTTTGTCCACATATAAGAAAGGCAGACGCGCTCGTCATAAATCTCCAGTGATATATCCGTCATATTTTTGTACGCGCTAACTCCAAGCGCCAATACCGCAAGCACCAACACCGTAAAAATGCAGAATATCACCAATGCGGCGGCATTGTCGATTTTAGCAGCGCTGGGGTTTTTGCCGTAAAGTGCTTTCATCTCCGCCCCTCCAGGTTCAGCTCCATCACCGTTATATCGGGCAGGAGGTTCGAAGCGAATACTTGATAATGCACAATATAGCTTTCCCTGTCTATAAATATCCCGTAATGCTTTTCGATATACTCTATACTGTCGGGATAACGTCCCTCCACCGCATAGCATTGAACGGCGGCGCGCATGACGCTCTCCTCCAGGAGCCGAAGCCCCTCTGCCCGGCTTGAAATTTCGGTTTTTCGCAATCCAACAACAATCATCACAATTACGGCAATCGTGAAAATAACCGGTATTAAACTGTCCCTAATGGCATCGAGCGCGCTCTTTTTGAAAACGTCTCTTTTCATAGTTGTTATCCTGCGCGCAACCGATGCTTTATCATCAGCCCTGTCATTCTATTGAAGCCATAATTCCCATCAGGGGTAGCATTACCGAAAGCAATATGACTCCTACGATAATTGATGTTGTTATCACCAGCGCAGGTTCGATACGGCCAATAAGCCGATCCATATCATCCTGCACGTCGCGCTCTTTTCGGCGAGCTATTTCCGTCATCGCCATGTCCGCCATACCGCTGCGGACGCCCAGCGCCAACATCCTGCCGTCGCGCGCGGAGAGTATCCCGGCGTCGCGCATTGCCTCGTGAAGAGTTTTACCGGAGCGGAGCATATCGACGCACAGGGCGTTCTTTTCATCAACAGCTTTCGTACCGCCGCTGACCGAGGCTGCCATTTTCATCGCTTCTTCCGCATCAAGCCCACTTGCTACGGAAAGCGTCATAGCGGCTACAAAATGCGCGTTTGCCGTCGAGCCGAATATACCGCGGCTTCCAAATCTGTTTTTGAACGCTTTTACCACGCTTTCACGTAAACCCGGCATTATCCACATTGCCATGACGGCGATAAAAATTGCGCCGCCCACCGCCGCGATAATCGCGGAAACATTGCCAAGCCACCCGCCGAACTGCATAAGGTTGGTAGCTAAAGGCGACATGCGGCTGCCAAGCCTGCCGAATACATCGTTAAATACCGGCAAGACATAAATGATCAGGATCAACACAACAGCCACCATCATAACCAACAGTATCGCCGGATAGAGTACGGCGTTCTTAACGGCTATGGACTGACGCTCCTCTCTGTCGTAGTATTCGGAGAGCGCTCTTAGCGTCTCCGCAAGACGGCCCGTTTTTTCACCGGTTTCGATCATGCTGACCATATAGCGCGGGAAAAAAGCAGCCTTTCTCAAAGCCGACGAAAGAGATTCACCCTTGTCCAATTCGTCGAGCAAACATTGCAGCACGGCTTTCCCTTCTTTTTCCGGCTCGTCATCCTGAAGCATCAGTACGCCCTCGTCAAGCGCGATGCCAGCCTGTAAAAGCATATGCATCTCCATACAAAACATGGATAAAAATGTATTGGTCAATTCTTTTCTCACCAAACCAACCTCTTTCAAGAATCAATATCTAAATTTTGTTTTGTAGTTACTCCCGTCGCCAATAAACTTCATAATTTCAGGGCTCTGCTTCCCGGATGACGCGAATGTGGGATCCATAAGCGTCCAACTCTTGCCGTCAAAGCGAATAACATTATTGACCGTTCCTGTTTCCTTGGAAAAAGTACTTATCCACGCATGATAAGAGCGCCCGGAATACCCCACCTCCAAGCTGCAGGGGATACCAAGGCTGCGGAGCATCGCTGCCATTACCACAGAGTAATCGAAGCATATTCCTTTTCCCGATCTCAGTATCGCGTCCACATTTGGCAGGTAGCCGCTCTGCACGTTCCTCGCCAGGACTTCGTCGTATGAGATATGGTTGATGATGAAGTTATAAATTGCGGATATCATGCCGATAAGGCCGGAGGAACCCATAACAATTTCTGCAGCTTTTTTGACAGTCAGGTTATCCTTGTTATAATTCACGTACTGATTAGGGGTGAGAAACGGTGCGAACTCGCTTGTCAATCTCACTCTGACTGTCGCTGTATTAGCGGTGGCATATTTCGTTCCAGTTGTCTGCTCATACACGCCAATCGTATACTCCCCGTTACCTTTGGAAAACGGGAATACCTCGAAGTTACCGGGGCTGACAACATAAGTGTACGGATCTCCGCTTGGCCCTTTGACAATAGCCCTAATCGCTTTGCTGGTTTTTTGTGCGAATTTGACCATTACATATCCGTCTTTTGCGTTTGAATAGTCTATGACAGACTTACTGTTATTTTTGGCGTCAGTGCCCGGCGCGCTCGGAACGGGTATGGCAAAACCGGCAGCTTCGCGGACGTGTCCCCAAAACACACCGGCAATTATTACCAATAAAACAAAAGCTGTTCTGATTTTTGCTTTCATGCCAATCTCCTTGGAATTATATCCTATATTATACATCAATTTTCCTATAATTCCATTTCTGAATCAATCGCAAAAAATTGAGGCGAGCACGTGCCCGCCTCAATAAAACTTCTTTGTTAAATAAACTATTACCCTTTAATTTCCCATATTTATCCAGGACTGCTTTATCTCTTCCCACGAAAGCGCAGGCTTACTATCAACGATGCTTCCCCAAGAATTCTTCGACTCACTCAACGGTGGCATCTTAGAAAGAGGGATATCCGTGTCAGAGATATCTTTATCTGAAGCAATACTATTGCTATCGTTTGCTGTTTCCGAAACCCAAGATTCCCTTAACTCTTCCCACGAGGGCATGGGTATATTTTGCAAATCTCCCCATGATGCCTTTATTTCTTCCCACG
>WRBZ01000045.1 GCA_009784305.1 Synergistaceae bacterium | reverse complement strand
GGAGGGTTCTTTTTTCATCCTGCACCAGACATATGGAAAATAGAGCATAAAAGCGGCTATCAAAAGCGATATAATGTTTGTAAAATTTATGATGTTTGAAAAATCCAAAAGGGGAATGTCTCCTCTGCTGTAAATTATTGAAAAAGTATAGCATATTATAGCAATCTTACTGAATGACTGTCCAAAACGGCTCATGTGAAGATATAATGAGAATGTTGGAATGAGTAAGCATGATAGGAGTCAATATTTCATGATAGAAAAGATAAAAGATAAAATGAGAACATTGCCCGCAATGGATATATTGCTTTCTCAGGACTGGGTAGAAGACTGGATTATCCGTCTTGGACGCGACACCGTAAAATCAATTCTTACTGAACTGCTGTCCGGCATAAGGCGCCAAATCCTTGAAGATGAGGAGTACGATACTTCTATTGATAACATTAACGCGCAGGCGCAGAGGATTTTTGCCGGAGAGGCAAAAAGAAAACTTCGCCCGGTTGTTAACGCGACGGGAGTTGTCATTCATACGAACCTTGGACGCTCGTGCCTTGCAGCGGAAGCGGTAGAAGCTGTTTGCGATGTTGCTGCATCGTACAGCACTCTTGAATATGAACTTGACACCGGTACGAGGGGGAGCAGGAATTCTCTTGTAGAAGGTTTGCTTTGCCGCGTAACGGGAGCGGAGGCGGCTTTAGTCGTCAATAACAATGCCGCTGCGGTTGTACTGTGCCTATCTGCGTTGGCGAACGGAGCTGAAGTCATAGTATCAAGAGGTGAGCTTGTAGAGATAGGAGGGTCTTTCCGCATACCGGATATCATGAAGTTTTCAGGAGCCAAATTAACGGAAGTCGGAACGACAAACCGCACGCATCTTAAGGATTATGCCGAGGCTGTGACAAATGAAACGAAAATGATACTGAAGGTTCATCCGTCTAATTTCAGGATAGAGGGATTTACCGCAAGTGTTCCGAGAGAAGAATTAGCAGCTCTTGCAAATCAAAACGGAATTGTATTTATGGAGGACGCCGGCAGCGGGCTTTTGATTGAAGCGGACAATTTGGGGCTTGAAGGTGAGGATTCCATTAGGAAGATCATTTCAGAAGGCGCGGACATAGTCACTTTTTCAGGGGACAAGATGCTTGGCGGCCCTCAGATAGGCGTTGTCGCGGGCAAACGCGGGATAATCAATAAACTTAAAAGCTCACAGATAATGCGCGCGTTTAGGGTCGATAAAATGACACTTGCTGCTTTTGAAGCTACCCTAAGGATATATCTTCGGGGAGAGGTTGAGAAAATTCCGGCGATATCGATGCTCAAGCAGGAGAATGAAGCGCTCGGGAAACGCGCGAACAGATTCGCTTCTCTTCTGCGGAAAAAATTTAAAGGTACGGCAAAATTTTCAGTCATTCCGGTTGATGACGCAGTAGGGGGCGGAGCATATCCCGCAAGGCCCATCAAAGGATGGGGAGTGTCGGTGACAGAACATGATTGGGGCAGCGCGGGCAATTTTCAGTCGCTTCTGAGGCTTTGCGATACCCCTGTTGTGGCGGGAGCTAAAGATGATTGTCTGATTTTTCATGTCCGAACATTATTGAACGGCGACGAGGAAAAAATAATTGAGGCGCTGAACTCTCTGCTTGCTGATTAATACCAAAAAAACGGGTCGCCCATGGGTGCGACCCCTACAGTTACAGCGTTCCGTTTAAATTAACTATTTGTTACATGGTAATCCGCTTCTTTGGGATTTCACATTGTTTGTCAATGGCCGAAATTCTTAAACGAGTCGTAATCCATGCATGTGTATTGTTCAGCCGGCTTATTGGGAACTTCTATGGCGTGCTGAGGGCAAAATCCTATGCAGCGCTGGCAGGATTGACATATATTTTTATCAATTCGCGGAAATTTCGATGAATCATCCAATTTTACAGCTCCTTCAGGGCAGTCCCTCATGCACTTTCCGCATACGTTGCATTTGCTTTGATTGACCTGTATCGGAAACATGCGGTAAAACATGTTCCAAGGTTTTCTTTTGTTGCACAGCTTGAACATAAGGTTTGAAATTACCGGCCAGCCGCTTTTCCATTTTCCGAGCCCGCTTGTTATGGCTTCCGTAAATAAACCAGCTTCCCGCTCAAAGTTTTCAATACGTTTATTATTTTTCTCTTTCGGTATCTGTTTATTGCCGTAATTACCCGGCATGACGAAGAGTTTTGAAGCTATGGGCGAGTAGCCTTTTTCAAAGAGAAATCTTTTTATAGGCCCTTCCATCCCCATCCCTGCTCCTCCCATGGTCGCGATCATGAAAATTTTTCTTCCTTTCCCATCGGGAAGTGATTTTAGAAAATTCAATACGGTTGGGTAAGTTGAAAAACATGCTACAGGAAATGCAAGCCCAATTACAGAATCCTCTTTTAAATCCGGGTTCATACATTTTTCCATTTTATGGCGCCTTACGGATACATTTTTGCTTTCAAGCAATGATGAAATTTTCCCGACAGCGTAATATGTGTTTCCTGTCCCGCTGAACGCGAAAAAGTCAACTTCCTCTCCGTTTCTGATTTTATGGTCGATAATATTCCCCGCTTTGAGATTAAATGCCATAGTTGTATAGCTTATCCCGTCCCGTTCCTGCCTTACCGCTGATACGCGGAAATTCTTTTTTTGATAGAATGTGACGGCATCATCCGTTGCGTGAACAGTAAGTTGTTTAACGGCCTTTGTTGTTGATTGTCTTCTCGCTTGCGAGACAACATGAGACAGTAATTTAGTCCCGATACCATTGTTGACATGCTCCGGAAGGACAGACAGCATGGAAATATGAGAACCGTTTCTCACCTCTACCATTCCCGCTATTTTTGAATCGAGGATTGCTAGAGTCACCTCATGTCCGAGCTTCAGCCTTGAAACAATCGCTCCTGGTGAAGCGTAGTTGGCAAAAACAGCTTTACCTTCAGGGGTAAACCCTTTGTTGTTTATTGTAGCAAAAGCCGCGAGCGCAACTTTATTTACTGCTTCCGCCTCATCAGGCTCCATACTTCTTAACGTGATTTTCATTTCATGCTCCCTTATTTATTATTGCTGCTTTCAATGTATTTTGAAGCAGCATCGCTATGGTCATCGGCCCGACTCCTCCCGGCACGGGCGTTATCCAGCTTGCTTTCTGCATTACCGCTTCATAATCGACGTCCCCGACAAGTCCTTCAGGAAGCCTGTTTATTCCGACATCTATAACGACGGCGCCTTCTTTGATCATATCGGCGGTAACAAATCTTGGCTTTCCAATAGCCGCAACAACTATATCAGCTTGCCTGACAACTTCCGGAAGGTTGCGCGTTTTACTGTGAGTTATGGTCACTGTCGCATTACGTGCAAGAAGCATTGCAGCGACAGGCTTGCCTACTATATTACTGCGTCCTATTATGACGGCTTTTTTCCCTTCTATATCAATCCCTGTGCGTTCAATCATTGTTATTACACCCTTTGGAGTGCATGGCTCAAAACAAGGCAGGCCGGAGAAGAGCCTTCCAACGTTAAGAGCATGGAATCCGTCAACGTCTTTTTCGGGTTTCATGGCAGTCAGTACCGCTGTTTCGCTGATATGTTCAGGCAGAGGGAATTGTACAAGTATGCCATGAACTTCTTTGTCTTCGTTTAGTTTCTCGACCAGAGTCAGGAGTTCTTCCTGTGCCGCTTCGGCAGGTAAAGTATATTTACGTGAAATTATGCCGGTTTCCTCACAGCCTTTTTCCTTTTGGCCTACGTACACTTTTGAAGCGGGATCCTCTCCAACCAGAACAACCGCCAGCGTTGGGTTTATTCCGCGTGCCTTTAATTTTTCCGCCTCTTCTTTTATCGACGTACGGATTTCTGCCGATATTTTCTTACCATCCAATATATTTGCGCTCATAGTATCGCCGATCCTTTCGTAAATGTTTGACGGGCGGTAAACCCCTGACCTTAGGGCGCCCTCTATAATTTCTACACGGGCGGCAGGTTGCCGCGCCTACCCGTAATGGTCTTTATTATATCTTTTAAACTCTCAACTCTCCACTCTCATGAAATTGCTTCGTTTACTATTTCCTGAGCTTCTGACTGAATCATCTTCAGGTGTTTTTCGCTTATAAAGCTTTCCGCGTATATTTTATACACATTCTCCGTCCCGGAAGGGCGAGCCGCAAACCAGCCGTTTTGTGTTTCGACTTTCAACCCGTCTATCGGGGCGTTATTGCCGGGAGCGTTAGTTAATTTAGCGGTTATTACTTCTCCCGCCAGATTATCCGCTTTCACTGCTTCCGGCGAGAGTTTGCTCAGTTTTGACTTTTGTTCCGGTGCAGCGGGGGCGTCCATCCTTGCGTAAAACGGCTCTCCGTAAAGAGAAACCAGTTCTTTATAATGCTGTGCGGGGTTCTTTCCCGTATGAGCCGTTAACTCCGCGGCAAGAAGGTCCATAATTATTCCGTCTTTATCGGTCGTCCATACTGTCCCATTGCGCCGCAGGAAAGATGCTCCCGCGCTTTCCTCTCCGCCAAATCCGAATGAACCGTCAAGCAGGCCGTCGACAAACCATTTGAATCCGACAGGCACTTCGCATACCTCGCGTTCTATACCTTTTGCCACCCTGTTAATCATGGAGCTTGAAACAAGCGTTTTACCGATTTTGCAATTCCTGTCCCATTCCCTGTTCGTGAAAAGGTATTTTATAGCTACCGCCAGGTAGGCGTTCGGGTTCATAAGCCCTTCGGGAGTAACTATTCCATGCCGGTCAAAATCGGTATCGTTTCCGAAAGATATGTCGTAATTGTTTTTCATATCGAGGAGTCCCGCCATGGCGTAAGGAGAAGAACAATCCATGCGGATTTTCCCGTCCTTATCCACACTCATGAAACCAAAAGCGGGATCGATTCTCTTGTTCACAACGACGAGGTTTTTAAGCCCGTAAATACTCGATATCGGCTCCCAGTAAGCCAATCCCGAACCGCCCATCGGATCAACGCCGATTTTCAGGTCTGAATTACGAATAATCTCCATATCTATGACATTTTTTAGGTCATTTACATATGGAATGACGTAATCATACGCCCTTGTAGTTAACGCTTTGAGAGCGCGCTTAAAAGGGATCCTTTTTACGGAAGATATTCCCGAGCGAATCAACTCATTTGCCCGTGTCTGTATTGCTTTCGTCGTTTCAGGTGATGCAGGCCCGCCGTGCGGCGGGTTATATTTAATTCCGCCGTCTTCGGGAGGGTTATGTGAAGGAGTTATAACTATTCCATCGCTTTCTCCCTTATCTTTAGCCTGTTTCTTGTTCCATGCCAATATCGCGTGGGATATGACAGGGGTAGGGGTGTAACCGATATCCGACGGGTCTGCTTCTATCTGCGGAGCTTGTATGACGCACTCGACACCAGCCGCTGCGAATACTTCTATACAGGTTCTCATAGCAGGTTCGGAAAGCGCGTGCGTATCCATTCCTATGAATAACGGCCCCGTAATATTTACACCTTTACGATATTCTGTTATGGCTTGCGCTATTGCTAATATATGCTGTTCGTTGAAGCTGTTCGATAAAGAAGACCCGCGATGCCCTGAAGTTCCGAATGAAACCAGATTAGTTGGATCGTCCGTGTCCGGAATTTGAGTATAATATGAGCTGATAAGCCGCGGAATGTTGGTTAGGAGATGTTGCGGAGCAATTTTACCTGCATAAGGGGAAATACCCATAAGTAACGACCTCCTTATATATTCTTCATTTGCTTACTATCATAACATTACTTGAATTTTTCTTCTTTAACTTTTTTTTCCTCAAAAGCAATACATTCACTGCCTGTAGATTGAAATACAGTAATCGAAGGCATATGCTGTGATTTAAACTCAAAAAACTTACATGCTTTTGGGAACTTCACATCCCATGTAATAGAGAAATATACGCATTTGAAACAATTAATTTTGTTGATACAATCACCCTCTACAGTTCATACCAAGTTGCATTAATAACGTATGCTTCGTTATTTCAGGAGGAGCGGAGCGACGGAGGTGCTAACGAGAAACAAGCTGCGCGAGTCGTTTAGTTTCTCCACCAAAGCCGCCTGATGGTGAAACTAAGCGACCGATACGGCTCACTATGTTCACCGGTCGTCTGCTTATCGCCTACGTTTGACTTCAACTTGGTTTCATTTAATGATATATAATGAGAACAATTATATGACGAAAGGACATGAAAAGTATATGCGTCTTACGCAAATGTCGCGCGCAAGCGGGTGAGCGGCAAAAATAGGGCCTGCGGAGCTGGCTAAGGTTTTATCCGGTATAAATGCAGTTGATTGTAGTGGTGTTCTTGCGGCGTGGCATGGAGGAGAAGATGCCGCATTGTGGAAAATAGACGATGAAAGGATCGGAATATTAACCGTTGATTTCATAACTCCTGTAGTGGACGATGCCCGTACATGGGGGCAAATAGCTGCTGCAAATTCTCTGAGCGATGTCTTTGCCATGGGGGGTAAGCCAATAATAGCGCTTAATGTGGTTGGTTTCCCTGTAAAAAATGCAGATATTTCAGTTTTACAACATATCCTTGAAGGCGGATTGGACAAAATAATGGAATCCGGAGCAATGCTTGCCGGAGGGCATAGTATTCAGGATGAGGAGCCTAAATATGGCCTTGTGGTATACGGGGAAGTCAATGTAAATAAAAAATGGCTGACAAGAGGGGCAAAAGAAGGAGATTCGCTTATACTTACCAAACCGCTGGGCACTGGCGTCATAACAACTGCAATAAAGGCCGGTATGGCAGAAAAAGAAGAGTCAATAAGTGAGGCTGTGCATTGGATGACAAAG
>WRBZ01000044.1 GCA_009784305.1 Synergistaceae bacterium | reverse complement strand
GGTTACGTCTTCCATTGCATGTCCCACGCAATACCTTGATCCATCTTGTTTTTTTATATCAATGATTACACCTGGCAGCGCTTCTTCCATTATTAAAGAATAAATGGCGGACTGAGCGACTTTTCTTTCAGGCGTTATTCTGATCGGTTCGACTAATTTTTCGTAAACGACCTTGCCATTAGGATATTCAGCCGTATTTCCCAGTGCAGATTCAATTCTATTCTTAAACTCCTTTTCAAGATCTTTTCCCAGCAATTCCCTGGCAAAATCAATCACTCTTGAAGCATAGCAAAGTATTTGAACTGTTTCGATACCTGCAATATCATCAAAAAACCAGCCGCAGCTCGTATACATCAGCAAAGCGTTTCTTTGCATTTCAAGTAATCGTATGGCACGTGCGGATTCGTAAGAAGTCAGTTCCCGTCTGGAATGAGAATAAAGCCACTCATTGACCTTTTCAGTTGTGTGATCCAGTATGATTTCTATATAAGCGTCACGAGCGCTCCAAGGATCATGGAGAATTTTTCCAAGCTCAGTAAAATAATCTTTCTTTATTGAATCTCTGAGCCAATCAAGCGCGGCCCGCAGCGGACCTCTCCATTTTTGATGATACCCTTTGCCCCCATTACACCCGCAATCGCTGCGCCATCGTTCAATTCCATGGGAACAGCTCCACGAGGAATTCTCAATTATTCTTACGACATGACATGGCGGGTGTTTTTTTAAAAATTCTCCGAATACCGTAAGAATAACTCCCGGATTCCTGTTTATAGTGTCAATACAATAAGCGAGAGCCATGTCCCCATGCCTGTGATGATGCCCGTAAGATTCCCCATCCGTTGCGACACTAATCAAACGATCCTGAGAATCATTAGGTATTGAATTGATAAGGCAATTCGCAAATTCTTCCCCATTAAATAGCAGCCCCTTGAAAGCAATATCCTGCGAAATATGTCCATTATAGAAGAATACATCAATATACCTGCCAGAGGGAAGGTTAAAGCGATATGAAAGCGTTGTATCAATACTTCCGCCGCTTACGTCAGTCCATGAGTCACTGCCAAATTTTCTTACAGATTGAGCTTGATACGGGGATAGAATAGTAAAAACTATGCCATTGTCGCTAAGGACTTCCAAGGTTTCTGTATCTGCTGCGGTTTCCGCAAGCCACATTCCTTCCGGAAGTCTGCCGAATTTGTTTTCAAAATCAGTCATTCCCCAACGTACCTGCGTTATTTTGTCCCGCAAATTCGCTAACGGCATTATCATGTGATTATATACCTGAGAAATGGCTGCTCCATGCCCTGAAAAACGCTCTCTTGATATTTGGTCGGCTTCTATCAATGATTTAAGCATTATAGGGGCTTTTTTTTCCGCCCATGACAATAAGGTCGGGCCAAAGTTAAAACTGATTTCTGAATAATTGTTGCATATCTTGGCAATATTTCCTTGATTATCAAGAATACGGGCGGCTGTATTACGTAAATAACACTCGGAATTTATTCGTTCATTCCAATCATGCCAAGGCGCGGCAGATTCCTGAAGTTCTATTTCTCCATACCATGGGTTTTCACGAGGCGGCTGATAAAAATGTCCGTGAATTGTTATGTACTTTGACATTCATCCTCTCTCCTTATAGTCTGCCATTTAATATGCTTCAACCGTACTTTATCAGATTATTGTTCGGGCGTTCTATAAAACAGAGTTATTGACAGAGGGGGAATACATAAAGGCAGTGAAAATTGATTTCCATGGGCAGGAACAGGTTCTGCAACCATCCCGCCTGAATTACCCATGCCGCTGCCGCCATAAATCGAAGCATTGCTGTTTAATATTTCCTTCCAAGAGCCAAATGCAGGAACTCCCACTCTATAGTGCCCGCGGGGTATAGGAGTAAAATTACATACAGCTAGGATATATTCACCGGGAGTTTTGCTTTTCCGGATAAACATTATTATGCTCTGCTGCCAGTCTCCGCAATCAATCCATTCAAACCCTGACTGTTCAAAATCACATTCGTAAAGCGGAGGATATTCTTTTAAGACATTATTAAGGTCAAGCATCCACTTATGAAGTTCCTGATGTTCGGGATATCTCAACAGATTCCACTCAAGAGCGCCATCATGGTTCCATTCGCGTCCCTGCCCAAATTCAGCTCCCATAAATAAAAGCTTTTTTCCCGGATGAGCGTACATGAAACCATATAACAATCTCAGATTAGCTCTTTTCTGCCACCAGTCCCCTGACATTTTGTCCAGTAATGAACCTTTCCCGTAAACTATCTCGTCATGAGACAATGCTAAAAGGAAATTTTCTGAAAATGCGTACCATATACTGAAAGTAAGCTGATTATGAAGATAGCTCCTGTGAACAGGGTCTTTGCGCATGTACCCCAGGATATCGTTCATCCATCCCATATTCCATTTCATGCCGAAACCAAGTCCTCCGACGTGTACAGGTTTAGTGACCATTGGCCAGGCAGTGGATTCTTCAGCAATAGTTTGGACATCAGGAAAACGTCCATAAATTTCTTTATTTAAATCACGCAGTAGCGACATCGCTTCCAAATTCTCCTTGCCGCCATGAACATTTGGGATCCATTCCCCATCTTTTCTTGAGTAGTTTAGATATAGCATGGAAGCTACAGCATCTATGCGCAATCCATCAGCATGATATTTATCAAGCCAAAAAACAGCGCTGCTTATTATGAAAGACCTGACTTCATTTCTGGAATAGTTGAAAATATGGCTTTTCCAATCCGGATGAAAACCTTTACGCGGATCAGAATGTTCGTAAAGGCAAGTTCCGTCAAAAAGCGCAAGCCCATAATCATCGCCCGGAAAATGAGAAGGCACCCAGTCAAGTATTACTGCTATACCTCTTTGATGTAAACGATCTACCAGGTACATGAAATCTTCAGGCGTTCCGTAACGACTGGTAGGAGAAAAGAAACCAAGCGTTTGATATCCCCATGACCCATAGAAAGGATGTTCCATCACCGGCAGAAATTCAACGGCGGTAAATCCCATTTCAGCAACATACCCGCTGAGCTGGTCTGCAAGTTCTTTATATGAAAGGGAATTCCCTGTAGTCCAATCGCGCCTCCATGATCCAAGGTGTACTTCATAAATTGACCATGGCTTATTGAGAGCAGTATATTTATAGCGGTTTGCCATCCATTCGCCATCTTTCCATGTATAATCCAGTGGATGAACTATCG
The DNA here is from genome assembly GCA_009784305.1 of Synergistaceae bacterium. GTDB lineage: Bacteria > Synergistota > Synergistia > Synergistales > Aminobacteriaceae > WRNQ01. The sequence continues at coordinate 3,688 of WRBZ01000044.1, read as the reverse complement.
ATGCAGTTTTGGGAGCTATTTCCCATACGAAAGCGATTGGATCCCCTTTATCCGCTATATAACCATTAAAGTTTGATTCAATATGATATTTATAGAGATCCCATTTGCCGACCCCTGGAATAAACCCTTCCCATACACCGCTGTCATCCCATCTCGACGACAATGGATGAGAGGCTATATTCCAATCATTAAAACCACCAATAACTGAAACTTTTTTTGCGTTTGGCGCCCAAACGGCAAAATAAGTTCCTTTTTCACCGTCATGCTCAATTATATGGGCTCCAAATTTCTGATAAATGGAATAATGCGTACCCTGTTTGAGGAGAAAGATGTCGTAATCAGTTACAATAGAAATATCATACCGAACTTTCCCAATAGCCATAACTCTTGTCCTCCTTTATTTGTTACGCAGTAATTGGTTTTATCAACGCACATTAATCCAATATGCTAATACGAATAAAGATCATCTCCCGGAAGATAAAGAGGCAACGAAGCTGACATAAGCAAAGCGCTGACTCCATCATGATAATAATCTGAAACGACTTCGTCCTCCATGAAACCAAACATCATATAAAAAGAGATAGCTGGCGCATTATTCAGTCTAACCCTTAAGCTGATCCTATTGAATCCATAAGCTTGAGCCGCTTCTGAAAGAGCGAGAAGTATCTGGCTTCCTATTCCTTTTCTACGGTGTTCTTCCGCCACAATAAGCTTGAGAATAAAAGAATCGCTCTTACCAAGGTCCAGAATTCCATATCCTGCCAGTTTGTTATCAAATAAGGAATAAGCCCCTATGCTTGTTGAAGTTTCTCTTTTAAAAAGCTCGTAATACAAAAGATCTGAATGCCAAGCATAATCAGATGCGGCATCAATACTCAAAATCTGCTCAAAATCTCCTTCTTCGCAGAATCTTATATCTACCGTTATAATGGCCTATCACAATCCCATATCTATTAACTGATGCCTCTGAGGTCCGACTCCTACAAGCAAAATAGGGGTCTTGCAACGCTCTTCTATTATACGCAAAAAACCCTGCGCTGCCTTCGGAAGCTCATCAAATTTACGGCATTCAGAGATATTTTCCGTCCACCCTGGGACCTCCTCATATATTGGTTTTACCTCTGAAAGGAAATCAGCTTCGCTTATGAAATTATGGTATATATTATCCTCAACTTCATACGCAGTGCAAAACTTTATTTTATCCAATCCTGTCAATACATCCAATTTTGTAAGTATTATTGATTGTGCTCCATTTATTCTTAAAGCATAATTCAATGCCACAATATCGATCCATCCGCATCTTCTCGGCCTACCCGCAGCAACATCATATTCTCCGCCTTTATCACGCAAATAATTCCCTATTTCACCATCATCTTCAGTAGGCATTGGACCTTCCCCTGCTCTGGTTGAATAAGATTTTACAACCACCAATACCCTATCAATATTATTGGGAGCAATCCCCAGCCCAAGGCAGGCTCCTGCAGAAACAGGGGATGAACTTGTAACATAAGGATAAGTTCCATTATCTATATCCAAAAGCGTTCCTTGAGCGCCCTCTATCAGGACATTTTTACCATTATTTACAGCATCGTTTATTTCTAAACTTGTATCGGCAAGATAAGGTGAAAGTTCTCTTCCCCATTGACAAGCAAGATTGAACACCTCGTCAAAAGCAATTGGAGATTTATCATAAAGGCGCTTCAACGTCATATTCTTTTCTTCAAGTATCCACTCTAATTTTGAACGAAGCTTATGTTCATTTACTATATCTTCGAGCCTGATACCGGCGCGGGTATGTTTGTCAACGTAACATGGCCACATTCCTTTGCTTGCCATTTCAATTCTATGCCCTTTACCGCGAATATCTTCCTGCGCTTTATCTAAAACTTTATGATACGGCATCACTATGTGAGCATTTCTGCTCACTATGAGGCGAGCGCGATCCATGCCTTTTTCCTGAAGTTCTTTTATTTCCGTCAGTAAGAGTTCGGGGTCAATTACTACCCCGCCTCCTATAACACATAATTTGCCATGGTAAAGCATCCCTGACGGCAGCAAATGGAATAACAGTTTTTTGTCGTCAATTATGACGGTATGCCCATCATTAGCTCCTCCCTGATATCTGGCAAATATGTCGAAACCATCCCCAAGCGCATCAATTACACGGCCTTTACCTTCATTTCCCCATTGCGCCCCTATAATTGCCTCGACTCTTCCCTTCATAAGAAACCCTAAATTATCTTTGAGATTTCTTCAATGGCTCTCTGCAATTGTTTATCTTTACTGCGATCCTTATCCATATCGCCGTCAACTTCAATTGTAGGAGGCAATCCAACATGATCAATCACTCGTCCGGATGGAGTAAAGTACTTTGCTATAGTGACAAAGATACCTGAACCATCTGTTAGATTGAATAAAAGCTGAACAGAACCCTTACCGAAGCTTTTTTTCCCAATCGTAACAGCTCTATTTCTATCCATTAGAGCGCCAGCAACAATCTCGGAAGCGCTGGCGCTGCCTTCGTTTATTAACACAACTAAAGGTATTTTTGTTTTAAAACCTGTTAAATTCGCGTTATATACCTCGTTAGCTCTATCCATTCTGCCTTTTGTCTCCACAATTTTCCCATCGCTCAAAAAAAAGCTGCTTATATTGACCGCAACATCTATAAGCCCTCCTCCGTTATTTCTGAGGTCCAATATTAATTTTTCAGCGCCTTTACCGATAAGCTCCTTTATAGCTTCTTCAGCTTCTATATCCGTCCTCTTTTTAAACTGAGTCAACCTTAAATAGCCTATATTATCCGATAGCATTTCATTCTTTACGGATTCTATCTTTATTATTTCCCTTACCAAATCAAATTTTAAAAGATCATCTTCGCTTTCCCTTCTCATCCATACTGTCACGGCAGTCCCGGGAGTTCCACGCAAGCGATTAACTACTTCCTGAGAATCAAATCCTACTACTACCTCATCATTTACCTTTACTATCTGATCTTTCGGTTTGATTCCAGCTTTATCTGCCGGAGTGTCCTCAATAGGGCTTATGACGAGAACCTTGCCGTCCCTTTCTCCGATATACATTCCTAAACCGCCGTATTGCCCTTCAATGTTGATTTGTTCATTTTTTAGCTGATCCGGGTTGACGAATCTCGTATAGGGGTCTGACCAGGCTCCAACCATGCCTCTTATAGCTTCATGGATTATTTTATCTTCTGATATCTTTTTCTCTTCCGCATCAACCTGATACGATTCAATTATCGCCCTGGCCTGCTTCATCAGCCAAAGATCCTTGACACTGAACGGAGATACACGCTCAAAGTCGGAAACACCTTCTCCGAACACTGAAGGCGCAATCAATCCCACAATCAATACAAATATCCATAAGTATTTATTTTTCAACATTTATAAAAAGCACCCCTTACTTTAAGGAAAATTTATCTTTTCTTTAGGTATCGCAAAGGATCTCGTGCCTCTGCCCCAACACGAACCTCAAAGTGTAAATGATATCCTGTTGTTGTTCCCGTTTTTCCTACCGCCCCTATCCTCGTCCCTGATCTAACGGCAGCTCCCTCGTTTACATACATTGTATCAAGATGCGCGTACACAGTGGAGATATCTCTGCCATGATCAATTATGATCACCTGCCCAAAACCTCTTTGCCATCCCGCGTAAAGGACTTCGCCAGG
>WRBZ01000043.1 GCA_009784305.1 Synergistaceae bacterium | reverse complement strand
TTTCGACAAAACCATCGAAGGCGTAGGTTTAGGCCTTACCATAACGAACAGCCTTTTAAAGGCAATGAAAGGTAGCATCAGCGTTAAATCCGAATATGGCAAAGGCAGCACGTTTACCGTTACGCTGCCGCAGAAAATTCATTATTACCAAAGAATGGCGACTGTTGAGAATCCTGAAGAGAAGCGGACGCTTATCTATGAAAACAGGAAAATTTACGCCGATTCTATTGCTTCCACAATAAATAATCTGGGCGTTCATTGCGGGATTGCCTTAAATGATTCCGACCTATGTGAAAAGTTATCAAGCAATATGTTTTCTTTTGTTTTTATTTCATTCGAGCTGTATGAGAAAAACAGGGATATGATATTTGAGATAGGGTCTACAGCTAAAATTGTCCTGCTTGCGGAATTTGGAGAGGCAATTCGCGACAAAAGCATGAGAGCGCTTACCATGCCGGTGTATTCCTTAGTGGTCGCTAATATCCTAAACGGCGTTTCCGATAGTTTTTCATACGGTGAAAACGACAAGCCCATATTGAGGTTTACCGCGCAGAACGCTAAGGTTCTTGTTGTTGATGACATCAACACGAATTTGAAAGTAGTAAAAGGTTTGCTATTGCCGTACAAGATGGAGATTGTTTTGTGCAGCAGCGGCATGGAGGCAATCGAAGCGATCAAGTCAAAAGACTTTGACATAGTGCTCATGGATCACAGGATGCCAATAATGGACGGCATAGAAACAACGAAGCATATAAGAGCGATGGGTAAAGATGATTCATATTACGTAAATACACCAATAGTTGCACTGACGGCCAACGCTGTTTCCGGTATGAAAGAAATGTTTCTTGAAAACGGATTCAACGATTACCTGTCAAAACCGATAGATACCGTCAAGTTGAACACGGTTCTTGAAAGTTGGATACCGGGTAAGAAAAAGAATAAATTTGTGGCGGAGAGCGATGGGGCGCACCAACAACAGAAAGCTGCGATAGATATTAAGATTGATGGAGTGGACATAAATAGCGGGATATCTATTTCGGGAGGGTCACACGAGGAATATATGGAAACTCTTAGGATATTCAATGATGACGGGCTTCAACGGATATCAACAATCAGGGAATGTTCTGTAACTGGAAATCTGCATCTTTATGCAACACATGTCCATGCTCTGAAAAGTGCGGCAGCCAGTATAGGCGCCAATAAGCTGTCCAATGCCGCATACGCCTTGGAGATGGCTGCTAACCAGGGAGATTTGGCTTTTATTAATGCGAACAACGATGAGTTTTTAACTGCCTTGGAATTATTGATTGAGAGAATAAACGATGTTGTATCGAAGCACATTGAAAACCGGGAGAATAACAAAGAACCCATAGATGTGGAAGCCTTCAAGTCCGAACTTGCCAATTTGAAGAAGGTGCTTGAAAACGTAGATGCCGCCGCTATTAACAAAACGGTTGAAAATCTGCAAAAAATTGCATGTCAAAAGGATACCTCCTTAGTTATCAGGAATATATCCAATAAAATATTGATGGCTGATTATGAAGAGGCTATAGAAATGATTGAATCTTTATTGAGAGATTTATAAATAAATAGTGTATAATCATCCAAATGTTTTTCATGCCAAATTGCATTCGAAACGTATGCTTACGTTGTTTCAGGAGGAGCGAAGCGACGGAGGTGCCAGCGAGCTTAAGCGAGCGATAGGTATTGCTCCTCTTGCTTGAGGTAGGTCTATTTGGTATCAGGAGGTGAACGAATGAAAAAAACATTAAAAAACTTTATGAAACGTATATCCGACTTTGAATTTAAGAGCGCGTTATTCTTTGTCGGTATTATATTATTAGTATATCTTGTTACAGGCCTTATGCTTGGGACAATCCAGGAAGGGCAGGCTCGTTCTTCGTTTGCTGTTATTATTCAAGAGCCGAAAATGAATTGAATAGGCATGAGATGAATACTTTGAAATTTCTGCCCACCTCCCGCCAGGAAATGAAGGCGGCGGGGTGGGATTTTTCTTATGATTTCCTGTTCGTTAGCGGAGACGCGTATGTCGATCATCCAAGTTTTGCAAGTGCAATTATTTGCCGTGTTTTGGAGAGCAAAGGGTATCGTATTTGCATTTTGCCGCAGCCTGACTGGAAAAGTGTGGGCGCGCTTTCAGCGTTTCCACGTCCAAAATTGGGCGTTCTTGTCGGCGCCGGGAATTTGGATTCAATGCTTAATAAATTGACCGCAAATAAAAAAACTCGCAGTGAAGACGCTTATTCCCCCGGCGGAAAAACCGGCCTTCGCCCGGACCGCGCAACGATAGTCTACTGTCAGAGGGTGCGGGAGATATGGGGAAATATTCCTTTAATAATCGGCGGCATAGAAGCAAGTTTGCGCCGCTTTGCCCATTACGATTACTGGAGTGATAGTCTGAGACAGTCGATATTGATTGACAGCCAGGCGGATTTGCTCGTTTACGGCATGGGAGAACGGGCTGTAACGGAGATAGCCTGTTTGCTTAAAAACGGAACCTGTATTGATGATATAAGAAATGTAAGGGGAACATGTTACATTTCCAAACATACTGAGATTGAGGGAGGATTCATCGAGCTGCCATCCTGGGATGAAGTAATTTCGGATAAAGCAGAAGAAGCGCGGTCGTTTAAGATCCAGTATGAAGAACAAGACCCCATAAGAGGAAAGACACTTATACAAAAGTATCATTATAGCGGAAAGCCGGAACGTTACGTGGTCCAGCTTCCGCCTGCGCATCCCCTTACAATGCCTGAAATGGACGCGGTATATGATTTGCCTTATGCGCGCAAATGGCATCCGATGTATGACTCGCTTGGCGGCGTTCCCGCTTTGGAGGAGGTAAAATGGAGCATAACAAGTCATAGAGGCTGTTTTGGCTCGTGCGCTTTTTGCGCGCTTCACGCTCATCAAGGCAGAATCGTCCAGGCACGCAGCCATGATTCAATTATCGAAGAAGCAAAGACTTTTGTTGCTATGCCCGAATTTAAGGGAATAATCAATGATGTTGGAGGCCCGACGGCAAATTTCAGACATCCGTCATGCAAAGAACAATTGGATAGAGGCGCGTGTGTAAGCCGCAACTGCCTTTATCCTTCTCCATGCGGAAAACTTGATACGAGCCATAATGATTATCTGGAACTTTTAAGGAAACTCAGAGCTTTGAAAGGAATAAAAAAAGTTTTTATAAGGTCCGGTTTTCGTTATGATTATCTTTTAACAGAAAAAGAGAGTCTGCGAACTGAATTTCTAAGAGAACTTTGCAGTTATCACATAAGCGGGCAATTAAAAGTGGCGCCCGAGCACGTGGCTCAAAATGTACTGGACGTAATGCGCAAAGGGAATAAAAACGTTTATATTAAGTTCATGAAAGAATTTGCTGAAATGAATAAAAAGCTCGGTAAAAAACAATATCTTGTCCCTTATTTTATGACATCGCACCCCGGCTGCGGGCTTGATGAAGCCATAGAACTGGCTGAATTCGCAAGCAAGCTTGACTTTATGCCGGAGCAGACACAGGACTTCATCCCAACCCCCGGAAGCCTTTCTTCCTGCATTTATCATACGGGGATAGATCCGTTTACAGAAAAGGAAGTATTTGTCCCGCGATCTCAGAAAGAAAGAAAACTGCAAAGGGCCTTATTGCAGCACAGAGACCCGAAGAACCGGTCTTTTATTGCAAAGGCGTTTAAGAAGAACGAATGAAAGCCTGTTATTGCAGGTACTTTAATATGTTTTCTCGCGAAAGCATATTTCACCTACACCCGACTAAAAACATTTTCATCTACAAATAAATTACATTCTTTTTCCCGGAGTTTAACATTAATTGCAATAATATCCATTCTATGCGCTTTGTTTTTTATAAAAAAATTGATTATGTTTAAAAATACAAGCGTTCTATGTGGTAAAATGCTAAATACAGTCATGCAGAGGTATTGAATGTATAAGCATAACTAAAGTAGTCGTTGACTGCATTCTTGGTTTGATGATTATAATGTCTATACCTGTGAATTGACAAAAGATAAAATAATTTTGAAAGGAAGTTTTATGATGGTGCAACGAAAAATTATTATCATTGGCGCAGCAGGGCGGGATTTTCACAATTTCAATACTTTTTACAGGGATAACCCTGCATATAAAGTAGTGGCTTTCACCGCAGCGCAGATTCCGAACATAGCGAACCGTAAATACCCCGCTTCGCTTGCCGGCAGTCTGTATCCTGAAGGTATTCCCATCCATGTTCAGGATGATCTGGAACTGTTGATAAAAGACCTTGATGTTGATGAATGTATCTTTTCGTACAGCGATGTCCCATACACAACGGTAATGGCAGTGGGAGCAAAAGTAAACGCTGCGGGAGCAGATTTTTCATTGCTGGGCTTTAAAAACACTATGATCAAAAGCGTTAAACCCGTAGTAGCAGTTGGGGCGGTGCGCACAGGCTGCGGCAAAAGCCAAACCTCACGCCGTGTCGTGGAAGCGTTGAATGCCAAAGGCCTGAAAGTTATTTCCATTCGCCATCCAATGCCGTATGGTGACCTTGAGGCGCAGAAAGTGCAGCGTTTCGCCACGATTGATGACCTCGCCAAGCATGAATGCACTATTGAAGAGATGGAAGAGTATGAGCCTCATATCGCAAGCGGAAACATTATCTATGCCGGTGTGGATTACGAGGCGATCCTGCGTGCGGCGGAAAACGATCCAAGCGGCTGCGATGTAATTTTGTGGGATGGAGGGAACAACGACTTCCCATTCTATCGCCCTGACCTGATGATTACGGTGGCGGATCCGCACCGGCCGGGACATGAGCTTTCCTACTATCCGGGTGAAGTAACATTGCGTCTGGCGGATGTGGTAGTTATAAATAAAATAGACAGCGCCGATTTTGAGAATATACAAACGGTTAGAGATAATATTGCGCGGCTGAATCCTAAAGCAATTGTGGTGGACGCTGCCTCAACGCTAAATGTGGAAAATCCTGAAGTTATACGCGGCAAACGGGTTTTGGCTATAGAAGACGGTCCAACCCTCACGCATGGCGAGATGAAAATCGGGGCCGGTATCGTTGCCGCGATGCGTTTCGGCGCTTCTGAAATCATTGATCCAAGACAGTATGCAGTGGGTAAATTAGCCGAAACCTATAGCATTTACCCCAATATTGGCAAGTTACTGCCGGCTATGGGCTATGGTGAAGAACAAATACGTGATCTGACTGCCACTATTGAGCGTACCGATTGCGATTCGGTAGTTATAGCCACCCCGATCGACCTGAGGCGGGTCGTAAAGATAGACAAACCAAGCACAAGAGTGAAATACGACTTGTATGAAATCGGCCGCCCCAATATAGATGATGTTATAACGGAATTTGTCAAGAAAACTAAAAACTAAGAATGTAGGGGCGACATTTTGTCGCCAGTAAATCTGCCACCTTATGTGTTGCTATGATGGGCAGCAGAATGCCACCCCTATAAAGTTAACAAAATATTTTCATCTCGGATTGGAGATTTGGGATAAAAGTATAGCTTTATCTGCGAAGTTTTATTCATAAAAACAAAACGCCTATTAGGATTTTGCCCTAATGGGCGTTTTTTTATTTTCGGGCAGATTGTTTTGCTTTTTTCTTTCTGCGATAATCTCTTCAATAATATATCCTGTTTTTGGAAGTATTCGATCCTTGGTAAAGTATGTTTCAATAATGCCAAGCGCTTGATCAACTTCATTTATTCCAAGTTTATCGAATAGAAAACAGATATCATCATGATCCTTCTCTCCATATCTTGCTGCCATCAATTTCATTGCGAGCAAATATTCAGCAGATACAGTTTGAATACGTAACCCTTTGACTGCGATAAATTCTTCTATTGATGCATTCGGTTCAATAAAACTCTTAACGCTGTCGTTAAGCCAGCCAGCAGGTAAATCCTCCTGTTCAGCAATTTTATCGGCAATACGATTAATTACGTCTTTGGGCTCATAAAGCGCATCAATATCTTTTGTTGAATCACGAGCTGAATGTACAAGACACATAGATGCGCCCCCTGCTAAAATAATCTCTCCGCTTAAACCTTTTATTTCTAACGCTTCACCCAGTTGTTGCAGATATTTTAATATTTTTTCACGCGATAACATAGATTTCACCTATACTCGACTTAAAACATTTTCATCTACAAATAAATTACGATGTTTGAATTCTGAGGGGGACTTATACATAAAAAGTAAACGCAAATTACCTTTTGCATTACAAGCGAAATGTGGGCTTTTTCCAGATAAATAACAACGTTTTTCAAATATCCACTGCGGTGGGATAAGACTATAATCGTTTGCAAGTTTATGAACGGTGGACGCAAGAAATGGGACATATTCTTGTTTGTCCATATCCTCAGGGGGATCGCAGATTATTTGCATTTGTATTTCCGGTAATGCTTTATAAAACGTATCAAGAAAATCACCAAGCAAGAGATAAAAATCTTCCCCGGCATTTGCCTTTTTTGATATGTTATTAATATTTTCCATTAGGCATCCAATCCTTTTAAAGACAGAAATTCTGCAAATTTACGGTAATAAACTTTTTTACCTATATTTAATAATTTAATTGATTATGTTTGAAAATACAAGCGTTCTATATGATAAAATGCTAAATATAGCTATGGAAAGGCGTTAAAATGTCCGAACATATTCCGGTAATGATTACCGAAGCGTTACAGTTTTTATCATCACCAAAAGTCGTTGTTGACTGTACTCTTGGGTTAGGAGGCTATACAGAAAAAGTCCTGCGGGAATTTCCGGAGAGCGTTGTTTACGGAGTGGATCAGGATGGGGAAGCTATTGAAAACGCTAAATCAAACCTGCGCGAATTCGGTGACAGGTTTATACCATTAAGAGGAAATTTCTGTGATTT
>WRBZ01000042.1 GCA_009784305.1 Synergistaceae bacterium | reverse complement strand
TTTCAAATGTAGTAAAAATATTCTGTGAATCGTGGACAGTGTTTAACTTACAAACACTATGCGTGTAAAGTTCTCCTATTTCAGGAGTTTTGAATAGCTCAAACATACGTTTTTCAAACTCAATATATTCAGCAAGTTTTTTATGAAGGCTGACATTGCTTGTATACTTTAGATCACTTGGCATTGGCATATCAGGATAATCGACTATGAGTTCATGCCAGGCAGCGTGTTTCTCAGCCATAGTGCGGCGGCTCCGGCCAACAAGAACTGCCATTTCAAACGAATTCCACTCTTTCTGTATTTCCCGGCAATGAGCTGCTATATCACGGGAATTGATAAAGCTGTAAATATCCATATTGAAATCCTCCTCTCGAAAAGTAGCAGAATATCACATCTCTTAAGACTTTTTTAAACAACTTCAGGAAAAATGGCCGACGCGGTAGGATTTGCACCCACAACCTCCGGATCCGTATTCCGGTACTCTATCTGATTGAGCTACGCGCCGCCGTAAAAACTGTCCACCGCTATATTTGTTGAAATCTTGGGTATAATCTTGATTAGAATTCTTAAAATAACTATAGGAATAATTTGTATTGTTATAAACTCCTTGTTTTTTTCAATAAATATTTTTTCAATTGATTCCAGTCATATCTTAGTTCTTTTCCATCTCTATTCTCAAACACCCAAATCTTGTTTTTTCTACTGTCAATTTGTTGAAAGTGAATAGTAGTATCATCCTCAAAATCAATTATTATGACTTTATCTCTTTTAGAATCTTCTAAATATGGATATATTTTTAATTCGCTTATAGGTCCCTGTAAATATTCTGAATCTTTTATTTGAAGCAGGTGTTTTAGAATATATCGCCATCGTAGTAATTTTTGTTTTTCTTCAGAGTATTTATTTTTGGCAAGTTTCTTCTGCCACATAATTATCCATTCTATTAATGACATTTTTAATTGTTTCCTTTCTCTGAAAAAATGGTTGGCGCGGCGGGACTTGCACCCGCAACTTACGGATTAAAAATCCGTTACTCTACTGTTTGAGTTACGCACCATAGTAAAAACAGTTTGTCCACTGATAAAACGTATAACGTTGTAATAACTATAACTTTTTAATCAAGCGGCCCACCGTATTTAGCTTCGAAATCTTGGAACCATTTTTTAGTGTCAGCCCTTATTTGTTCCAGTTCTGGATTTTCAAATTTATTATTCGTTATAGTGTTAAATATGCAACTACTTTCAAGAGATCTTAATGTTTTTTTCATTTTATTTCGAGCTTTTATTGTTTTATCATCTACCATATTTATATATTCTCCTTCATTTATATAGAATGTGCTAATGCGTATAAACGGTGGTTCGCGATAACTATAAATTGAAAACCATCAAAGATCGTGCAGAAAAAGTTACGAACTTACGATATATAGAAGAATTCATTTCGACGCTGATATACAAATCTGCGTGCAAGCTTGGGATGGAGAGAGCTGAAAATGTTTAAATATTGCTGGGGTAAATATACTATGCATGTTTTAACAAACTGCCAAGCTGAATTGATTCTATTAGTTGGAACAAAATCAAAAAGACTATTTTGCCAAATAATAAACGACACAGTAATGCAGAGTAAGCTTGATGACAAAGGAGTTATTGATATTGAACTTGCCGGCAAAAATAGGAAAATTGCTTGGTTGCGGCATTTCAGTAATGGATGGAGCGAAAAAATACATTTACCATCTGTGTGGTTTAATGATGAAGTTTTTCAATGTCTGAAAAACTCCATAAAAAACTGTTAATAACACAAATAAATTAGCTGACTGAGCAAGTGATATGTATCACCTCAAAATCACCCCCTGACGCGAAAGCTTGGCGCGGATTTTATCCACGACATGTTCAGGGTCGACTACCTGTGCGGCGGGGCCGAAAGATAGGATAACTTCTATCAGCTCATCTTCCTCGTAGTGGGGGTATGATATATGAAGAATTCTTTTATCCTGCTCAACGCTTTTGACGGAGACCTTGTAATTGGCGAACCGGATATGAGCGCGTTCCAGCGAGCTGTTTTCGTTGCTGACTGATACGAATACTTTTTCCATATCGGGAGATTCGTCTTTGATTGCCTCGCACGAGCTTACCGACGCACGCTCTATCCTCCTGATCCTTATCGGAAGAATCACATCACGGCCATTCTTCGATTCTTTGTAAATCAATCTGAAGAGATCGTACTTCATCGAATACTCTATTTTAAGAGGCATCACCTGTTTGCACCTTTGTTTGCCGCTGTATCCTGTATATTCGATTCCAATGACGCTCTTGCCTCGGAGCGCCGAGAGTATCGTTCTGAACACTTTGCGAAAATCGGCATCGTAGTAGTCATCAGAGTCATGCCCTACACCAAAGCGGATATAGTCCTCCTCATTGAACAGAGGCTCCGCGTTCGATCCTTTGGAATCGCGTATGAGTTTGGAAACTTGCGCTATTTCGTCGTCATCCATAAAAAGCCCAATCTTGGGATCCCGCAATATTGTGGCGAGCCAGCGCCGTTCGAGAAGCGACAACGGCCTTGTGTCAGGTTTCACAATAGCCTTGAAAGCTACGCCGTCTCCTTGGAACAGCGCGTGTCCGTCTTCTTCTTCCTGTGTCAGAATGTACGGCAGCTTTAGCGCTGTTTCGGAGTACCCCATCTCCTCAGCGGTTTTATAGATATCATCGAAAGTCAATTGGCCGGATTCTTGAGCTTGCTTTAATAATTCTGCTGTTATCAGGAAATAGCGGCCATACATCTCGTGAAGTATCGGGAGTTTTTCGTGAAACGCCGGACGTTCTTTCAGTTGCTGCATTCGTACATCAACCTCATTTTCTCTATATTATCGCTAAAAATTCTCACGGCCTCTTCGTTATCGCTTTTAAACGACAGGATATATCCGGCAAAACTCATTACGAAGGGCAATATTTCGAGGGCATTCCAGAGTTCGTTCTTGTACACGTATATATTGGGAACTTCGACAAGGACCTTCCCGTTCCTGCCTTCGTTCATAAGCCGCCTGAGAACTCTCATTTCACGTTGGGCATCTATTGAAAGTTTCACCTGCACATGTTCCGTTCTTTTTAAACTTTCAGTATCCACGTCGTGTTTAAAGTCTATATCCCAACATCTCATCAGATATTTATCCAATTCTTCACGGTATTTGTAAAAATCCGGCGATATATCTCCTGGTTCCACGCTGTGTATTATTTCAAGTTCCCTGAAAATCAATTCGCTTCCTTTTTTCATAGCTACGTAACGGCGACCGTTTTCAACGCTTGACAGGATTTTGATGGGGGTCGCGCATTCGCTGCCGATCGTCCAATTAGAACCATCATTACGTTTAGTGTTTATAGTGACCTCCCTGCGTTCACGAATCGCGTCGAGCAGGTCACCTATCACTTCGTCGTCGAGAGTGTTCGCTACGAAGTCGTCGCTGAATATGAAAGATTCGTTCCTGTATAAGGCTTCATCCTGTATATGACTTCCTATTACCCCAAGATGTGCGGTCTCCGTGAAAAAGCTTATGGCTTCCATGACGTTTTCCGATTCGTTGGCTATGTTTTTCCATGTAGTGCCATACAATGAATAGAGATTTTTTTTACCGGCGCTTCGCTTCTCCAGGATTCCATTTTTGCAGTATTCATCAAGTTTACTCCTGACCGTGCCCAAGTCGAAATACAAGCCGTAATTATCAGGCATTGAAATCTTTTCTGTTATCCACTCCGCTGTCGCCTCCGCGTCCGGATAACGTGAAAGCAGATCCAGTATGATGAAATGCAATGAGAGGTCTTTCTTTGTGAAGGTCTTCGTTTTCCATATCTCGTAAAGAGGGTTTCTGTCGTAACGCGTATCCCCGGACAGTGATATGGAAAAAATAACACGTCCGTCCTCAGCCGTGTTCTTTTGCCCATATTTGCCGCCAAACCATGATTCAGCGCGGCGTTTTTCGTTGTCATAGGTTTTATCGCTTTTAGGTATGAATTGTTTATATTCGCTTCTGGAACGCCATCCGAAGATAAAAAACTCCCTTATGTAGTCTCGAACACGATCAATATCTTTTATGAGTTCGTTGAATTCTCCCATTTTACTCCTCCTGTTCACATTTTACTGAACGTAATAAGTGCTCAAGTCCCCTCTTTTCAAGAAATGTCTTTATGTCTGCTAAACGTGGGTTACGATCGTCGATTCTTATGGATTCGAGTTGTTCACTACTGATAATACCGCTGTATGCAAGCATTCTTTCGCTTTTGACGCATGGAATATGGATATCCTTTAACTTTGGGCAGGATTCGAAAGCCATTACACCTATGTAACGTGTTTTTGGAAAAAAAGCCCGCTCAATTAACCGGCATCCCATGAACGCTTGACTGGATATACTGAGAGCATTATCAAAAATGATGTATATCAGTTTGTTACAGCTATGAAACGCAGCTTTGCCTATAGCCCGGGCACCCCTAAAACTTGTCAATTTTAAGTTAAAACAGCGTTTGAAAGCAAATTTGCCGATTTTTTCAACTTGCGGCGCTATGATAGCCTTCAGGTTTTCATCGTCCTCGAATGCGTGCGCCGGTATCTCATCCTGTGTATTCTGAAATTCGAGGCAATATTCCGTGCCTATCCCGTCGAATTCGGACCAGTCCTGCGGTTCCAGCGCATCCCCTGTTATGACCGCCTTCCCTCCATTTCTCATGAAACATGCAGGTATATCGATCAACCGGTTTCCAATTTTGCTTATTCTTATTATACCTCTACTATCAAATGATCCCTCTGACATTTACAATCACTCTCCCAGACTTTTAAAAACATCGCAATAACATATAAAGAATAATAACCACAAGTCCTTTTGAATATCTTGCAAAATTTGTTGCGAACAGCCGGGGAGATAATCATTTTGCATGAGGCAAATTGAAATATAGTTCGTAACTTTTTCTGCACGATATTTGATGGATATCAAACTATAGTGGACGGGTCACACAGTAATAATTAAAACTTTTTGGTGAGCGTAGCTCAATTGGTTAGAGCGCTGGACTGTGACTTCAGTGGTTGGGGGTTCAAGTCCCCTCGCTCACCCCAGAATGAAATATACGTCCGTAAACGGGACGCGAAGGAAGGAGGATATGTTATGGATCAATTTTTCAGGAGCCCTGGATAGCCGTAGAACCTATTACTCTGGTTATAAGGTTAACATTATAATATTATTCTTAGAAATTTTTCACTGCTTTGAGGAGGGCAGTAAACACCAGAGTAAAAATTCCTCTTCCAGGTTTCTCCATTGTTCGCACTTTGCGAGCCGATGAAATCTGGTTATCGTGGACTGGGTGCGCGCTGATAGGTGCGAATTGGCACGAAGGCGAAAACAAACCTTCGAACGGAAAATAGTAAAAACGGCGAGCTGATGAAATCCGGTTATTATATAGAAGAACATCAGGTTTTAAACATTGTTCGCCGCCATTTATTAAAAACTAAATATGCCCGGATGGCGGAATTGGTAGACGTGTCAGACTAAGGATCTGGCGGCCGCAAGGCTATGGAGGTTCAAATCCTCTTCCGGGCACCATAATAATGAACTTGATAACAAGGCGGCGAGCCGATGAAATCCGGGTATCCTGTAGAAGATCATCCGGTTTTCAAATATTGTTCGCCGTCATTTATTCAAAACTTAATATGCCCGGATGGCGGAATTGGAAGACGCGCCAGACTCAGAATCTGGTAGCCACAAGGCTATGGAGGTTCAAACCCTCTTCCGGGCACCATGAAAAATAAGAGTTCGGGGAGGGATATTAAATGGCAAATAATTTTTACGCTCAGATGTTGCCGGCAGCCCAGCAGGAACCTGCTTTTGGGAAAAATATGGTAAAGAATAACGCCGGAGGCTATGTATTTCAGGTATCCCCGGAAACGCGGCTGGATCGTTTTCTGATTCTGGGTACAGAGTCGGGCTCCTAAGAACGGTCGAGATATCCCAATCAGGCAGGGCGCCTAAAAACGACCCGGCGCTTTTCGTCGTTGCCCTCTGCTTTGCCGTTGGAGACACCGAGACTAAGAAGGCTGCCAAAGCTGCTCTCCCTGCCGTTGCACGAACCGGCTCGCATTTCTTTTTGTTTTTGCAGTACGCGACCGCTATGCGCGGTTGGGGTAGGGCGCTAAAAGCGGCTGCTGCCAATTGGTATCTGGGAAAAGATTCTTCAGACCTTGCCTATCAGCTTGTGAAATACAGAAATTGCGAAGGCTGGCAGCATCACGACGTACTGAATGTGGCTCATGTAAAACATCGGACTCCGAGAAACAGACTTTATTCGCGGCAAGAAAAATTCCAATCGAGAGAGAGGAGGTTAGATTTATGAGTAGAAAAATCGCTGGAAATAATAAATTTGATTTTAATAAGCCTTTCGGTGGTTTGCCGAAGGAAGTTTGGCTGAATGCGAATCGAGATTGTATGCGTATTGCGGCTAATAGACAAGATAAGATAAAAAAATCCAAACACTAAAAGATCAAAAATTATTTACAGAAAATAAAGGAATCTGATTAGAATGATTGTGTTTGGTGAACAAGTTGTGAAATGTCCGTTTTGTGATGAATTGTATTAGGCAGAATGTCCTCGATGAAAATTTTCGATGACAGCGTTTACATTGACATTCTGCGAAACAGACTCACAGACCCTTTTAGCCTTGCGAAAGCGCGCATACACCCACTGAACCTGCTGATGACTTGGAAAACCTACTCCAGTGGCCACGGGCAGAAAGGGCAGCTTGCCTGGAACGTTAAAAGTCGGGTCAAGTATATTTTGGAGGACGCGTTTTATCTGTTGTTCAAATCCCTTGACGAGGTGCTGCGCGAGATAAACGGCATGAATTTCGGAGCTACCGACTGCGCGTTACCTATGATCTATGCCCGCGAACGGAAAATTCCTGCAGATGCTTTCATCGTTTATACGGATAATGAAACATGGAGGGGAAAGACTCATCCGTTCCAGGCTCTGAAGGA